>CAKKSJ010000215.1 GCA_919902965.1 Burkholderiales bacterium | reverse complement strand
GCGCCGAACGGACAGGCGTAGAAGCAGTAGCCGCAGCCGATGCACAGGTCCTTGTCGTGCAGCACCACGCCTTCCTCGGTGCGGTAGAAGACGTCCACCGGGCACACCGCCATGCACGGCGCGTCCGAGCAATGCATGCACGCGACCGAGATCGACTTCTCCCCCGGCACGCCGTCGTTGAGGGTCACCACGCGGCGCCGGTTCACGCCCCAGGGCACCTCGTTCTCCTGCTTGCAGGCAGTCACACAGCCGTTGCACTCGATGCAGCGCTCGGCGTCACACAGGAATTTCATTCTGGCCATGATGGTCTCCTCCTATCCCTGAAATTTCTCGATTTGGCACAGAGTGGTCTTTGTCTCTTGCATCATGGTCACCGAGTCATAGCCGTAGGTGGTGGCGGTGTTGACGGCTTCGCCGCGCACGATAGGCGCGGCGCCCTCCGGATAGTAGTCGAGCATGTCCTTGCCCATCCACCAGCCGGAAAAGTGGAACGGCAGGAACACCGTGTCCGCGCCGACGCGCTCGGTCACCATCGCCTTGACCTTGAGTTGCGCCCCGGTGGGTGACTTCACCCACACGTACTCGCCTGAGCGGATGCCGCGGTCATTGGCAGATTTGGGATTGATCTCCACGAACATATCCTGTTGCAGTTCCGCCAGCCAGGGGTTCGAGCGGGTCTCCTCACCGCCGCCTTCGTATTCGGTCAGGCGGCCACTGGTCATGATCAGCGGAAACTCCTTGGAGATGTTCTTGTTCTTCTCCTGCACCGATTTGTACAGCGTCGGCAGGCGCCAGAACGCCTTCTTGTCGTCGTGCGTCGGATACTTCTCGACCATGTCCGGCCGCGGCGAGTACAGCGGCTCGCGATGCAGCGGCACGCCGTCGGGAAAGTTCCATACCACGGCGCGCGCCTTGGCATTGCCAAACGGATGGCAGCCATGCACCTTCATCACCACGCGCTGGATGCCTCCGGAGAGATCGGTCTTCCAGTTCTTGCCCTCTGCCGCCGCTTTCTCCGCCTCGGTCAGGTCATCCCACCAGCCCAGCTTCTTCAGCAGTACGTGGTCGAATTCAGGATAGCCGGTGGTCAGGTCGGCGCCCTTGGAGTGGGAGCCGTCCTCGGCCAGCAGGTTGACACCGTCCTTTTCCACGCCGAAGTTGGCGCGGAAGTTGCCGCCGCCGTCCATCACGTGGCGCTCGGTCATGTACAGGTTGGGCGAGCCCGGATGTTTCATCTCTGGAGTTCCGTAGCACGGCCAGGGCAGGCCGAAATAATCGCCGTCGCAAGGGCCGCCCTTGGCGCGCAGGGTCTTCACGTCGAACGTGGCCATGTGCTTCATGTGCAGCTTCAGCCGCTCCGGGCTCTGGCCCGTGTAGCCTATGGTCCAGGTGCCGCGGTTGAATTCGCGCGTGATGTCCTCGATCACCGGTTCGTCCTTCACCACCTGGATGTTCTGCTTGCCGTCCTTCTTGCCGACCAGCTGGTCGGCGAAACCGAACTTCCTGGCGAACAGGTACATGATGGTCTGGTCGGGCTTGGCCTCGAACAGCGGCTCGATCACCTTCTCGCGCCATTGCAGCGAGCGGTTGGAGGCGGTGACGCTGCCCGAGGTCTCGAACTGGGTTGCCGCCGGCAGCAAGTACACGCCGTCCTTCCTGACCATAGCCGCCATCGCCGCGGTGGCCGAGGGATAGGGGTCAATCACTACCAGCAGGTCGAGCTTTTTCATCGCCTCGACCATTTCCTTGCCGCGCGACTGGCTGTTGGGCGCGTGGCCCCAGAAGATCATCGCGCGCAGGTTCGGATCCTGGTCGATCAATTCGTTTTTCTCTGTCACGCCGTCGATCCAGCGCGATACGGTGATGCCGGGCTTGTTCATCATGCCCGGCGCATATTGCTTCTTCAGCCATTCCAGGTCGAGGTTCCAGACCTTGGCCCAGTGCGCGAAGGCGCCGGGGATGATGCCGTAGTAACCCGGCAGCGAATCCGGGTTCGGGCCGATGTCGGTCGCGCCCTGCACGTTGTCGTGACCGCGGAATATATTGGCGCCGCCGCCCATCTTGCCGATATTGCCCAGGGCAAGCTGGAAGATGCAGAACGCGCGCACCATGGCGTTGCCGATGGTGTGCTGCGTCTGCCCCATGCACCAGACGATGCTCGACGGCCGGTTCTTGGCCATGGTCTCGGCGATCTTGTAGCAGTCCTCCTCGGACACGCCGCAGACTTCCTTGACCTTTTCCGGCGTCCACTTCATCACCTCGTCCTTCACCTTCTCCATGCCGTAGACGCGGTCGTGGATGTACTGCTTGTCCTCCCAGCCGTTCTTGAACACGTGGTAGAGCACGCCATAGATGACCGGAATATCGGTGCCGGAACGGATGCGCACAAAATGGTCGGCCTTGGCCGCGGTGCGCGTAAAGCGCGGATCGGCGACAATGATCTTGCAGCCGCTCTCCTTCGCATGCAGCACGTGCAGCATGGACACCGGATGCGCCTCGGCGGCGTTCGAACCCATGAACCAGATCGCCTTGGCGTTCTGCATGTCGTTATAGGAGTTGGTCATCGCGCCGTAACCCCAGGTGTTGGCGACGCCCGCGACCGTTGTCGAGTGGCAGATGCGCGCCTGGTGGTCGGTGTTGTTGGTGCCGAACAGGCGCACGAACTTGCACATCAGGTAGGCCTGCTCGTTGTTGTGCTTGGACGATCCCACCCAGTAGGTGGCATCCGGGCCGCTCTCCTTCCTGATCGCAAGCAGCTTGTCGCCGACCTCGTTGATGGCCTGGTCCCAGGAGATGCGTTTGTACTTGCCGTTCTCCAGCTTCATCGGATATTTCAGGCGGTGCGAATGCTCGGTCATGCCGTGCTCGCGCACCGCCGCGCCCTTGGCGCAATGCGCACCCAGATTGAGTGGCGAATCGAACACCGGCTCGTGTCCCGTCCATACACCGTTCTCCACCACGGCGTCGATGGCGCAGCCGACCGAGCAGTGCGTGCAAACGGTACGCTTGATTTCCACCTTGCCCGCTGGCCCGGATTTTTCCGCGGCATCTGTCCTGCCTATCATGTTGAAAGGCAGCTGACTGGCAAAGGCGCCTGCGCCTGCTGCCACGCCGGAGCGCTTGAGAAAGCTGCGCCGGTCTATGGTTTTCGCCAGCATGCCGGCGAGGCCTCTCGCGAGGCGGCTTTGCGCCGAAGGCGCGCTTGCGGTTTTCCGGGTGAGTAACATGGCGCCTCCTCAGATCTTGGCGGTACGATAGTAATTGCGCACGTGCGCGGTCGCCTCGTAGCCTTTGGAGCGCCTCCTGTCGCCAGCGGCGGGGACCGCTTGCGTTTGCGGCACGGCGCTCGCCACCACGGCAGCTGCGCCGGCAGCGCCACTCGCGCCGACCGCGAGCAGGAAATTTCTGCGGCTAAGTTTGGCTTTGTTTTCACTCATGCTTGTCTCCTCGCAAGTAACAACGCTATTGGGCCAGTTCAAAAGATTCCATTTCCACATCCAGAAACGCCTTGGTGAAGCGCGCCACATGTTTATAGAAATTAGTGTTGGGCGAAGCCGTCACCGCGTCGCAAACGATCGCATAGCAGGGAGCAAGATACGCCAAAAAGAATGATTTTTGTTTCTGCACTGCAGCATTTGGCGCAAAAAAAATGAGATGGCGCATTACCTCGCACAGGCCGGCGAAATGATCCTCGTATTCGGCCACGTCCGCGTTGCGCGCAAGCCCCAGTTCGGCAAGTTCGGTGCGCAGCCGCACCAGGCTGCTTTCTTTTTTATATTCAGATAGATAACCAGACACATAGAGCGTGATTTCAGCCATGCCGGTGCCAATGAAAACGCTGTCGTACTCGGCCATGGCCGCCTCCGCGTCCAGCGCCGCCGCCGCTGCGATCAGCGACTTCCAGGCCGGGGCCAGGGAGACGTTTTCGCCCTCCCCGACGATCTCGTCGGCGCCGGCGATCGCGGCAAGCAGGGCTGCATCCGGCCCGGCATAGAACAGGCTCGCAATCAAGGCATAGAAGTCGGCGCGCGCCTGGTCTTCCGGCAATAGCGCTGCGTCCGCGCCCAATTGCGCCGATTCCGTCGCCGCGCTCATGACTTGATTCCGAAAATGGTTTGCTCGCCCTTGTTTTCCATCATGTCAACGACGCGACAATCGGCGCACATCTGCAGCCGTTTCAGTCCTGCGCCGACATACATGGGGTGCCCCGCCAGCTTGCCCGTCATAGTGTCGACCATCTGCTTGTTGCCGAAAGGTTTGCCACAACTCACGCAGTTGAACGGCACTGCCTCGTGCAACACCTGTTCGGTCCTGGCCTGTGAACTGAGCAGCAGCCGCGGCGCCAGCGTAATCGCCTTCTCCGGACAGGTGCTGACGCACAGGCCGCATTGCACGCAATTGCGCTCGATGAATTTGAGCAGCGGCTGCTCGCGGCCGTCGACCAGGGCCGAGACCGGACAGGCGCCGACGCAGGACATGCACAGCGTGCAAGTGCTGCGGTTGACCTTGACCTCGCCCCAGGGCGCGCCCGGTTCCAGCGCGATCTCCTCCCGCGGCGTGGGCGCGAGGCGCGCGAGATGCTCGAGCGCAAATTCAAGTGTGCCGCGCTTTTCCTGGCCCAGATTGAAACCTGCCGCATCCGCGACCGTGCGCGCCGGCGCGAGCACCCAGATCTCGCGTTCGAACACGGCCGGGTCTTCGCTGGCGAGCAACTTGAAATGCGTGCCGGCATAGCCGAGCGCGCTGACTATGGTCTGCGCGTGGCGCATCTGCCGTTCCACGGCGACACCGTATTCATCGGCCTCCTGCCTGTTCGCAAGCAGCACGATCTGGCTCGCGCCGTAGGCAAGTGCGCCCAGCAGCGTATCGATGCCGATGGCGGCGACGCTGTGGACTTCCAGCGGAATCATGCGCGCCGGCAGGCCGCCGCCTTTGCCCGCCTGCGCGCGCCGGCCGAGCTTCGCGATCAACTCGCGACTGCTTTCCGCATTGTGGAACAGTATGCACGCATCCTTTCCGCCCGCGCCGCGATAGGCAGCAAGCACGGTCTTGAGCCGCCGGCCCAGATCGGATACGCGTGGATAGACATGGGTCATCGCGCCCGACGGACACACGCTGGCGCAGCCGCCGCATCCCATGCACAGGTGCGGCTCGACCTTGATCCGGTCGCCGTCGTCCGAGATCGCGCCCGTCGAACAGGTGTCGATGCAATTATTGCAGCCGGCCTTGGCCGAGCGGCTGTGTGCGCAGATCTTCTCGTTATAGGCGAAATACTTGGGCTTCTCGAACTCTCCCACCAGTTGCGCAAGTTGTCCCGCGGCGAGCGACTGCGCAAGCGGGTCGCGCCCCGGCGCGAGATAGCCTTGCGGCGGCTGGGCCAGTTTTATGCCGGGCGTGGCGCCCAGATCGAGCACCAGATCGAAGCGCTCGCTGCGCGCGCGCGCCACGCGCGCGAAATCGATGGCGCCGATGTCGCCGCAAGCTTTGACGCAGTCACGATGCGACTTGCACTTGGCCGCATCGATCTGATAGGTGAAATCGATGGCCTGCTCGGGGCAGTCGCGAACGCAGGCATTGCAGCGCGTGCACACTTCCAGGTCGATGGGGTTGTGCTGTTCCCAGGCGACCTCGAACGCACCGAGATAGCCGTTGATCGACGAGAGTTTTCCTGACCAGACCGGATAGCCGCGCACTGCGGCAAGCTCTGCGCCCGAAGTGTCGGTGAGCAGCACGCTCACTTCGAGCTGGTCCTTGAGCCGCTCGGCCCATTGCACGGCGACCGCCGCCGGACCGAGGATCAGCAACTGCCCATTCGAGCGGTAGCTGACGCTGCCTACCGGTTCGGGCTCGGGCAAGCCCGCCAGCGCGAGCAGTGCCGCAATCTTGGGTGTGGCGTGTTTGGATTCCCTGGACCAGCCGGCGGTCTCGCGGATATTGACGAACTTGAGCTCGTGCTTGGCCCCGGCCTGCTCGGCGAGCTCGGCGAACAGCGGCGCCTCCTGGGTGCAGGCAACCAGGCAGTCGCCGCTCTGCAGCGCTGCCTGAAACGCGCCGGCTTCGCGCCGGCATAACTCGGTATGAATGATGATGGGCGCGTCCAGCTTCAATGCGCCGGCCAACGCCTTCGCGTCCAGCGCCATGGTCTGGTTGCAATTGCACAGCTTGATGTTCATCGCCCCCGACATCGCTCTTATAATAATTTTCCGCGCAGCCCGTCGAATGCGGACTCCTTCAGCGCGAGTGCATACTACCTGCTAACAAAAAACCCTGGCTAGGCATTTCTTTTGCCGCCTTGTGCGGCGAGGCCGGTCCTTCCTTCTGCGTTCAGTGCAGACCCGTCCGCCGCCGCTGCGTCCGGCAGCGCGGCTGCATCGGCTGCCGCCTCAGGAACAAGCTTCGTGCCGGTATCGCCGGCGTCCGCGGTCTTGTTCTCGTCGTCGAACAAAAACAAGCCCCTTGCCTGATTCAGCTGGCGCAGCATCGCAGCGGGTATGGGATCGGCGATGGAGTAGTCGTCGATGTAGGTGTCCAGTCCATCCATCAGCTTGAAGTGCGGATCGCTGAACAGTCCTTTCAACGCGGTCTGACGCAGCTTCTCATCCACCTGCGGGTCGAAGAATTCCCGGTATTCGGCGCTCCTTTCCTGCACCGGTTTCGGCGGGTCAGGTTCCGTTGCGGGTGCGGCGGGCAGGGGCGTAACAGCGACAGGCTGCCCGGTCGGCGGCAAGGCCACGGTCGGATTCTCCTTAGCCTCCAGCTTGCGCCGCGACCAGCGCGACAGAAAGGATTCATTGTCCTCTACGGCCATATTGCCTAGCCCCTTTTCGCGCCCCTGAACGAAGGCGGACGGCTGCGCCGCTTGGGCTCGGGCTTGTAGTGCTCGGCGACAAATTCGCCCAGCCGGTCGCGCATATCGCCCGGCATGGGTGTCGTGTCCACCTGCTCGCTCGCTTCCATGAAGCGCGCCGCCTCGCCATAGCTGAGCGTGACGAATTTCGGCACCGCCAGATCCTCCTCCATGCGCCAGATAACGAACACGCAGGCTTGCGCGGCCGACAGATTGAGGTAGTAGTTTTCCGCTTCGTCCCGATGCAGCTCCGCTTCGAACCCACCGTGCAGCCATTGGGTGCTCGCTGCGTCCTGCCGCAGTACGCGCGGCGTCGCGGCGTCGCCCGGATCCGGAACAATGCCGATGGCCTCCCACGCATGGGTCTGCCAGCGATTTGTCAGCGCGCGCCGCTCCATGATGACCGCGATGTGAAAGCCCGGATGATTCATTCGGCCAACTATACTAGCGAAGCAGTCGCTCTGCTATCATGTAAACAGCGCTTCCATTTGAAAAAACCACATGACTGAAAGGGTTATCGCACTCGTCGACGCGGGTCGGCACAAGCCGCTGCCGCCGCCGGCCATGCACGGCGCAGGCCCCGGGCGCGACCGGCTCGGCCGCGTCCTGCGCGACCTGCGCATATCGGTGACCGACCGCTGCAATTTCCGCTGTGTCTATTGCATGCCGAAAGAAGTCTTCGGCAAGGACTACCCCTACCTGGCGCACGACCAGTTGCTGAGCTTCGAGGAAATCGCGCGCATGGCGCAGATTTTCGTCGATCAGGGTGTGGAGAAAATCCGTCTTACCGGAGGCGAGCCGCTGCTGCGGCGGAACATCGAGCGCCTGGTCGAAATGCTCGCCGCGATCCCCCTGCCCGACGGCCGCGGCGTCGAGCTCACGCTCACCACCAACGGCTCGCTGCTGGAGAAAAAGGCGCGCGCGCTCAAGGATGCCGGCCTGCGCCGCGTCACCGTGAGCCTGGACGCACTCGACGACCCGACCTTCATGGCGATGAACGACGCCGGCTACCCGGTTGCCAAGGTGCTCGCAGGCATAGACGCGGCGGACGCCGCCGGCCTCGCCCCGGTGAAAATCAACATGGTGGTCAAACGCGGCGTGAACGAGCATTCGATCCTGCCGATGGCGCGCCGCTTCAAGGGTACCGGCCACGTGCTGCGCTTCATCGAGTTCATGGACGTGGGCGCGACCAACGGCTGGCGCATGAACGACGTGATCCCCTCCAGCGACATCATCGGCATGATAGACGCGCACATGCCGCTGGAGCCTATCGATCCCAACTATCCGGGCGAGGTTGCCGAGCGCTGGCGCTACCGCGACGGCTCGGGCGAAATCGGCGTCATCTCCTCGGTGACGCAGGCGTTCTGCCGCTCCTGCACGCGCGCCCGCATCTCCACCGAGGGCATGCTCTATACCTGCCTGTTCGCTACTTCCGGCTACGACTTTCGCGCCTTGCTGCGCGGGGGCAAGTCGGACGCGGAAATCCGCGCGGCCGTCGCCGCCGTTTGGGCCGCGCGCGATGACCGCTACTCGGAGATACGCAGCGCACAGACGGCGCAAGAGCGAAAAATCGAAATGTCCTACATCGGCGGCTGAGGATGCCGGTGCGCCGAAGTTGTTCCGCTGTGACGGCGTCCCCGTGAAACCGCACTATCGCCCTGAAATCACCCGCGCCCGCCGCCCGCTTACCTTCGAGGTCGAGGCAATCAACGAGCGCGGCGAAATGGTGCCCACCGCCATCGCCGGTGAAAACCCGCTGACTCTTTATGTCGACAAGCGCGAGATCGTCACGCTGATGACCCTCGGCCAGGCACCGGAAGCGCTGGCGCTGGGCTATTTGCGCAATCAGCGCCTGGTGAAATCGATAGAGGAAATCGCCGCGGTGCAGGTCGATTGGGAGACCGACTCGGTGGCGGTAACCACGCGCAAGTCCACCGGCGCGGAAGCGCGCGCGCGCGCCAGGGGCATGAGCGACAAAATGAAAAAACGCACGGTCACCACCGGCTGCGGCCAGGGCACGGTGTTCGGCGACCTGATGCAGGAAATCGACGCGGTGAAATTGCGCGAAGACGTGCGTCTGTCCGAATCGACGCTATACGCGCTGATGGAACAGGTGCGCCGGCACGAAACCATCTACAAGAGTTCCGGCGCGGTGCACGGCTGCGCCCTGGCGACCAATGAGAACGGCGCGAGCCGCATCCTGAGCTTTGTCGAAGACGTGGGCCGCCATAATGCAGTGGACGCAATTGCCGGGCAGATGTGGCTGGACGACATCGACGGTTCGGACAAAATTTTTTATACCACCGGCCGGCTCACGTCCGAAATGGTGATCAAGGCGGCGCAGATGTCCATTCCATTTCTGCTGTCGCGCTCCGGCCTCACACAAATGGGCCATGCGATCGCCGCAAGGATAGGCATCACCATGCTCGGCCGCGCGACCGGCAAACACTACCTGCTGTTCACGGGCAAACAGCGCTTCGTCAAATCGGTGAGCCCGACGCTGCTTGCCTGAGTCAGCGCGCCGGCCGCGTCGAAAGATAGATTCCCGGCAGGATCAAAGCCGCGCCCATCCAATGAAAGTTGCGCACCGGCTCGCCCAGCACCAGCCATGCGGCGGCTGCCGCGTAAACCGGCCCCAGGTACAGCACCACGCCGACGCGCGCCGCGCCCAGTTCGCGCTGCATGTATGAATACGCAAGATAGGCGCCGAACCCAGGAAACAGCGCGACGGCGAGGATATAGCCGAAGCTGACCCAGGAAATCTGCGTGGGCATGAACCACAGCGCCTCGGCGACGGCGAGCGGCGCGAGCACCACCAGACCACCGGCCATGATGAGCGTGAGGCGTGCCGCAGGCCCGAATGGGCTGGGCCATGCCTTGAGCAGCAGCGAATAGGCCGTCCAGGAAAGCATCGCAATCAATATCCATGCATCGCCGACGCTGAACTGCACCCCGGCCAGATCGCGCCACTGGCCTTTGAGGACTATGTGCAGCACGCCGGCGAAGGCCAGCGCGACGCCGGTGAACTGCACTGCGCCCATATGCTCCTTCAGCACGAAGCGCGACATCAGCGCGATCATCACCGGGGACGTCGAGTAGATCAGCGCAATATTGGTGGCCACCGTCGTGCGCGCGCCCACGTAGACAAAGGCGCCGCAGATCCACATGCCGAGCGCGCCCAGCACCAGGTATTGTTTCCATCCGCGGCGGACCGCGATCGGATGCGCGGCAACTTCGCGCCAGGACAAGGCCGCGAGCAACAGGAATGCGATTAGCCAGCGGCCGAAGGCGAGCGCGTGCGGCGCGACCGTATTCACTGCAGAGCGGCCGACCAGATAGTTGACGCTCCACAGGGCCGGGGCGATGAATATCAGGGCGTATGCCCACTGCTTGCGATGTTGTGGGGTCAATGGCGGGCACGGAAAACGGGTACGGGGCACGCTACGCCACGTTTGCGCGATTATATAGTGGAAGCCGGCGGAACATTCATGTGCACGACTTTTCATCGCGACACCGCCCTACCCGCCCGTCAACCGATAGAATGACGGCATGTCGGACAAAAAACCTATCACCGGACTGATCCTCGCCGGCGGCCAGGGCCGGCGCATGGGCGGCGTGGACAAGGGCCTGCAGGAATTCCGCGGCAAGCGCCTGGTCGATCATGTCTACGAACGCCTCGCGCCGCAGGTCGCCGGTGTCATCGTCAACGCCAACCAGAATCACGACGACTACCGGACATTCGGCGTGCGCGTGGTCAGCGACGCCATCGGAAAATTCGCCGGCCCGCTGGCCGGGCTGCATGCCGGACTATGCGTTTCGCGCCGTCCTTACCTGGTGTCGGTGCCCTGCGACTCCCCGTTTCTGCCCGATGATTTGGTCGCGCGCATGTTTGCCGCGCTGGAAAGCTCCGGCGCCGAAATCGCGGTGGCCAAGACCGGCAAGTGGCAGCAGCCGGTATTCTGCATGGTGCGCCGCGGCGTGCTCGATCACCTCAGCGACTTCCTCAAGAGCGGCGGGCGCAAGGTCGACGCCTGGTATGCGACGCTGAATCTCGTCGAGGTCGCGTTCGACGACGAGGCGGAAGCCTTTTCCAATATCAACACCAGCGATGAGCTCAAGTCATTTGAAGCTGGAATATAAGGTGGAGCAGCAAGCATGACGACACTGCAGCAAATCACCAGTTGCATGGACGCCTACGATCCGGACGCGCTGGCCGTGGACCAGGCGCGCGCGGTGGTGCGCGCCTTCCTCACGCCCGTCGCCACCAGCGAAAGGGTCGCGGTGCGCTCGGCGCTGGGGCGCGTGCTGGGCGAGGACATCGTCTCCACGCTGGATGTGCCGGCGCACGACAACTCGGCAATGGACGGCTACGCCCTGCTGCACGCCGATCTCGCGCCGCAGGGCGAAACCGTGCTGCGCCTGGCCGGCAGCGCGTACGCCGGACGCCAGTTCGAGGGCAAACTGGGCAAAGGCGAGTGTGTGCGCATCATGACCGGCGCGGTGATGCCCGAGGGCACCGATACCGTGGTGATCCAGGAACTCGTGCAGGCCGCGGGCGACAGCGTGTGCATTCCGGCCGGCCAGAAACGCGGCCAGAACCGGCGCCTCGCAGGCGAGGATCTGGCCGTGGGCAAACCCGTGCTGCGCACCGGAAGCGCCGTTGGCCCGGCCCAGCTCGGGCTGCTCGCCTCGCTGGGGCTGGCCGAAGTCGCGGTACGCCGGCGCTTGCGCGTGGCCTTCTTTTCCACCGGCGACGAACTGTGCTCGGTCGGCACGCAGCTCGCGCCAGGCGAGGTGTACGACAGCAACCGCTATACCCTCTACGGCATGCTGTCGCGCCTGGGTTGCGACATCATAGACATGGGCGTGGTGCGCGATGACCCGGCGAGCCTGGAGCACGCGCTCAGGACCGCGGCCGCGGACGCGGACGCAGTCATCACCTCGGGCGGCGTATCTGTGGGCGAAGCCGATTTTATCCGCGAGTTGCTGGCCAGGCTGGGCGAAGTGGTGTTCTGGAAAATCGCCATGAAACCGGGCCGGCCCATGGCCTTCGGCAAGATAGAGCACGCCGGCAACGCGGCGCATTTCTTCGGCCTGCCCGGCAATCCGGTGGCAGTGATGGTGACCTTCTACCAGTTCGTGCGCGAGGCGCTGCTCGCCCTCTCCGGCCGCAGCGGCGACTGCACGCTGCCGCTGTTGCAGGTGCCCTGCACCGCCGCGATCAGGAAAAACCCGGGACGCACCGAATTCCAGCGTGGCACGCTCGCGCGCGACGCGCAGGGACTGTGGAGCGTGTCCCCGACCGGCGCGCAGGGTTCGGGCGTGCTGCGCTCCATGTCCGAGGCCAATTGTTTCATTGTGATCGAGCACGCGCGCGGCCCGGTCAAGCCGGGCGAAGCGGTGCAGGTGCAGTTGTTCGACGGTTTGATATAAAAGAAGATAAGCGGCGGCGCGTGCGCCGCTGCCCCGATTCCCCGGTGGTATCATCTGCGCATGCGACAGTCCACCTCATATCACCACGATCTGATTCGCGCCCCCGGCGAACTCGGATCGGCGTTCGCAGGATGGCTCGCCAGCTGGTGGCGCGTATTCCACTTCGGCGCGCTCGCGCTGGTGATAGCGCTCTCGCCTTCCACTTACGATAGGGAAAATCGCGCCGTTACCGCGAAGCAGATCTATTTCACCGCCTGGCAGGTCCTGCCCTGGTTCACGCTGCTCGCCGCGCTGCTGAGCATGGTGCTGATCCGCATCGTCGTCGCGACCACGCAGAACTACGGCCTGTCGCAGTACGCGCTGGAGATGGTGGTGCGCGTGCTGGTGTTGGAACTGATACCGCTGTTGGCCGCGCTGTTCGTCGCGCTGCGCTCGGGCGCGGCGATCAATACCGAGGTCGCGCTGATGCATATCCGCGGCGACTTCGATGCGATGCGGCTCGTCGGCGCGGACCCCTTGCGCCGCGAACTGGTGCCGCGCGTAATCGGCAGCGCGGTGTCGGTGGTGGCGCTGGCCACGGTCAGCGGCGCGATCGCCCTCGTGCTCGCCTACATCGGCGTCTACGGTTTCTCGCCCTGGGGCTTCGCCGGCTTTACACGCACGGTCGGCCAGGTGTTCGACCTGCAGGTGATGCTCGGTCTCGCGCTGAAGATGCTGTTGTTCGGCCTCGCAGTGGCGGTGATTCCGATCACCGCCAGCCTGGAGACGCCGCGCGAAGTTCGCCTCGCGCCGGTTGCCGTACTGCGCGGCATGGTGCGCTTGTTCCTGGTGCTGGTGCTGCTCGAGGGCGCATCGCTGGCCGTGAAGTACATCTAGAACCATCATGCTGCCAGACCCCCAGCCGGCCCCGCCGATCCCGCACGCCGAATTCAAGGCGACGCTGCTGCTGGTGCTGACGCTCGCGCTTATAGGCGCTTTTCTCGGCTATGTGATGTACGCGCGCGGCGTGTTCGAGAAGACGCAGCGGCTGGTGCTGGTCGCCGAAGACTCAGAAGGCGCCAACGTCGGCATGGATCTGACCTTCTCCGGTTTTCCGATCGGGCGCGTGAAACGCATTGAACTCGCCGAGGACGGGAAAGCGCGCATCCTCATCGACGTGCCGCAGGATGGCGCCCGCTGGCTGCGCACCTCCACCGTATTCACCATGGAGCGCGGGCTGGTCGGAGAAACCCGCATCCGCGCCTACACTGGCGTGCTGGATGATCCTCCCCTGCCCGATGGCGCGATGCGACCGGTATTGCGCGGTGACGCGAGCGCGGAAATCCCGCGCCTGATCGCCACCATGCGTGCCCTGCTCGAAAACCTGGAGCACATGTCGGGCACCGGATCCAGCCTCAGCAACAGCCTTGCCAATGTGCAGACCGTCACCGAGCGCATGAAAGGCCGCTATGGCGCGCTCGCCGGCGTGCTCGGCGGCGAGGACAGCGCGAGGAAAGTGATCAGCGCGCTCGATCACGCCAATGCCCTGCTCGCCTCCGTGGGCGGCGTGTCGCTCAAACTGGACCGCCTGCTTGCCAAGACCGACGAGCGCGTGTTCGGCAGCGCCGGCGTAATGGACGAAACGCAAAAGGCGATCGCGCAATTGAACGCGATGCTGCGCGACGCGCGTGAGAGCCTGAAAAAAGCCGATGCGGTACTCGCCGAGGCGCAGGCGATCGGCGCGAACACGCGCACGGCCACCGCCGATCTCGCCGCGCTGCGCGCCGAAGTGGAAGCGAGCCTGCGCAAGGTCGCGCATCTGGTGGACGAGGTCAACCGCAAATGGCCGTTCGCGCGCGACACGCAGTTGAAGCTGCCATGAAAGCGCTCCTGGTCGCGGCGGCGCTGCTCCTCGCCGCCTGTGCCGGCACACCGGTGCCGCCAGACTGGCAAACCAATGCACAGTCGTCACTGGAAAATTTTTCGGCCGCGTATTACGCCGGCAACACGCGCCTCGCCGCGCAGGAATTCGCGCGCGCGCGCGCCGCAATCGCCACCACCGGCCGACCCGACTTGCTCGCGCGCGCCGAACTGGTGCGCTGCGCTGCACGCGTGGCGAGCCTGGAGTTCGGGGCTTGCGCCGGTTTCGAGGTGCTCGCCGCGGACGCGAGCAAGGAAGAGCGCACCTATGCCGCTTTTCTCGCCGGCCGCTGGCAGGGCCTGGACGCTGCGCAGCTCCCCGCCCAGCATCGTGCGCTGCTCGCAGGTGCTGCTGATACCGCTGCACTGGAGGCGATCAAGGAGCCGATGTCGCGCCTGCTTGCGGCGGGCGTACTGTTCCGCATGAACCGCCTGACACCGGCGGGCATGGCCGCAGCCACGCAAACCGCATCCGACAATGGCTGGCGCCGGCCGCTGCTCGCCTGGCTGGGCGTGCAGGCTGCGCGCGCCGATGCGGCAGGTGACGCGGCCGAGGCTGCGCGCATCCGCCGGCGTATCGAAATCGTTTCCAGCGGCGCCGCGCCCTAGCGCGGCGTGACGGGCAGCAACAGTCAATAGGCTGGAAACGCCCGTCTTTATTTATTCTCCTACCGATGGTTGTTGCTGCCCATCGCGAATTCTTTGCCGCCCGCTGACTGCTGTCAGCAGGCAGCACGCGACGGACCACATCGCACACCATTAAGAACGATTCGCCTCGGACTCGTTTTTGTTCGAATGCTGGCGCGCACCTGGTCAGGCAGCCGAGACTTTCCAGGCTGCGCTTAGACTGACGGAACTACATTGGTACGAGGCGCATGGGATCGGAAAGAAGGAGGTCAAACGCAAATGCTACTTGGACTGACATTATGAAAAGAAAAAGGACAACATCACCGCATTTTGCGGTTTGCGTGAAAAACACGGGCTATCCATCGTCTTTGGAATTGCACAAGATTTACCGTGTAATCCCAGACGAGGACGCTGCCGCAGCTAGGGACATCCGCGTGGTTGATGAGAGCGGTGAAGACTACCTGTACCCCGCCAAGTGGTTTGCGGAACTTAAACTTCCGCAAGAAGTTCAAGAATCGCTCTTGCACGTTGCATAGGGTGGGCCGGATAGCAGCGCGTTCAACAGCGACTCGCGCAGAACCGGCGCGCGCGGGTCAGCGCGGACGTTGCGGTGGTATTCGGCATCGAGATAGCCATACTGCCGTATGGCTTTATCGCCAGCTTTCTGTTACCCTTCGTGGATGGCTAAAGCTCGTTTCGAGTGGGATCCCAAGAAGGACGAGGAAAATCAATCGAAACACGGTGTGTCGTTCGCCGAGGCGCAACTAGCGTTTATCGACCCCCTACGCGTGATCGCCGAGGACTTGTCGCACGCCTCGACCGAGAAGCGGCACTACTGTTTTGGCCGGGTTGGAGAGGGAGTCATGACTGTGCGCTTCACTTACCGTGAAAGCGCCATTCGTATCATTGGCGCTGGCTACTGGCGCAAAGGAAAGCGAATCTATGAGCGCGAAAATCAAATACACGAATGAACCCATGGGAAGAGTGAAGGTTGTTCCCGACTTTCTTCCCAAGCCCGAGGACTTGGTACTGCAGGACGAGGGGGTAAAGATCACCATTGCTCTCTCCAAACGCAGCGTGGAGTTCTTCAAACGCGAGGCCGAGAAGCACGGCACCCAATACCAGCGCATGATTCGTCGATTGCTCGATGCCTACGCGCAGCATCACGCGCGACCGCCAACCACGCGTTTGAAGGGACGCACATAGATCCGTGCGCCATTCAACGCGAACATTGAGGCTGTAGAAAAAGCCCCCCGCGATTATCGACACTCCACGATGCGAGATGAGTGCTTCCTCGATTGAATTGGGCATCGGCGGTCAACCGAGCCGCAATCTCCTCGTAGTCCGCGTCTTCATGCGCGACCGCAGTACGGTTCGAAGGGACCAGAGAAATTTTAGGTGTTTTCGCAAGCGGTCAAAATGCCCAGTTTCGGTACTTTTTCTACACCGTCGTTAGGCTCAGAGCAGGGAGGTTCAGATGGAAAGAAAACGTGTTGGTATCGTGCTGTTTGAGGACATTGAAGTGCTCGACTTTTGCGGGCCGTTTGAGGTGTTTTCAGTGACGCGGATGAACGAAGGGAGACGCCGCGAAGAACCCTCGCCCTTTGAGGTACTGCTGGTTGCAGAGAACCCAGGCCCAGTCACTACAACGGGCGGCATGAAAGTTTTGCCGCACTACACGTTCGAGAACTGCCCACGCCTCGATATAGTTGTCGCCCCGGGCGGATGGGGCACCCGCAAGGAGTTGAACAACCCAATAATGCTCAATTGGTTGCGTGCCCGCGCCGCGGAGGTGGAAATTCTAACGGCGGTTTGCACTGGCGCAATGTTGCTGGGCTTCGCCGGACTTCTGGACGGGCTGCACGCAACCACGCACTGGCGTTCGCTCGACTGGATGCGTGATTCCTTTCCCTCGGTGAGCGTCGAGTACGGCAAACACTTCGTCAAAGATGGCCGCGTGTTTACCTCCGCCGGCATCTCCGCGGGCATCGATATGTCGCTCAAAGTCGTAGCGCATTGTTTCGGCGAGGACATCGCAAAGGCGACCGCCCGGCACATGGAATATCCCTATCCGGAAAGCGATGCGCGCCGAATCCGGATTTGAGCTTGAACCTTGGACCGCGTTTGCGAGTCACCTCGAATCCTCCGATCAGCAACTGACTTTGGGTACACACAAATGAACGTCACGCTAACCGCCCTGACAGGATTTATCGCTTGGACGCTGTTCCTTCTGGTTCTGATGGAGACCGTCCGTTCAAAATTGGTTGTCACGAAAGCCGTTCCCGCCAACGGATTCCAGCCGGACAACGCGAACCTTTCTCCATTCATGCAACGGCTGGCCAGGGCGCACGCCAACTGCCTGGAAGGACTCCTAATCTTCGGGGGTCTGATGCTCGTCGCCGTGGTCGCGGGCAAGTCGGCGACGACCGATCCCCTGGCGTATACGCTGCTGATCGCACGCATGCTTCAGTCGATCATCCACCTTGCCTCGCTGTCAGAGGCAGCCGTAACCGCGCGATTTCTGGCCTTTGCCGTACAACTGGGCATTGCCGCCTATTGGGCTTTCATGCTCCTGGCTGTATAGCATCCAGGACCATGCGCCTCAGTCCTTCAGCGCATCGATCAAGTCCACATACTGCCGCATGGCTTCTTCCCGGGATGTGCCCGCGAGCGCGGACCACGCATCGTATTTGGCGCGGCCTATGAAGTCTGCCATGCCGGGACGCTCGCCTGCCGCGTCGCCGCTCGTGCCTTGCTTGTACAGCGCGTAGAGTTTCAGCAGCGTATTGTTGTCGGGACGTTCCGGGAGATTCTTGGACGCCGCGACCGCAGCTTCGAATTGCTCTTGCAGATCTGACATGGGCCCTCCTTGCAGTGCCTGCGGCGGAATGCCGCCGCTACGGGTACGCGCCGGCTCCCTGGTTTCGACTGCCGCGCCGGCCTCAGCTGTCCTGTGTTTTCGAGGCATCCACCAGCCGCACCACCTTTTCCGCAGCGGGTTTCTCTTCGATTTCCGCCGCTTCGATGCGCTGGAACTGCTGGCTGATCTTGCCGCCGGTCACCTGGATTTTCTCCACGTCGTCGTTCGCCTGGCGGATGTGATCGGCGAGTTTCTTCATGCGTTCGTCGAAGCGGCTGAATTCTACCGCAAGGCGGGCTGGTCCTAATGCTCCGGGAAAACCGCAAGGTCGGTGATGAGCGCGAGCTTCGCCGCCCGCGCGGCCTTGACCAGCGCCGCGTCGAGCGTCGCCAGCGGCAGCTTGCGGCGGCGGGCAAGTTCGAAGTAAACGGCGTCGTAGGGGGTGAGGGTGTGGACGGTCGCAAGTTCGTTCAGCTCGACGACCGACGGCATTTCATGGTCGACCCGCAGCGGCAAGCTGTTTGCATTTTTCAGCACGTCACGGCGTTGATCGCCAGTGATGCGTTTACGGCGCTCGGCATTGACCACTGCGCTGACCAGTTCGAGACGCCACAGGGACGGCACCCACACCTCGGAACGATGAACCGAAAGCCCCAACTGATCGCAAAACTGGCTCGCCTCGTCTCTGAAATACCAAGGAACGCACGCCGAGCAGTCGATAACGAATGCATCGGGCAGGTAGACGGCCACCGGCTCACGCAGTCTGGGTGTTCGCCGCGGTTTCAATACTTGCGGCTTTCATCGATCAACTGCCTGACAGTAACGGTACCGCCCAGCGTGATTCCTTTGCGCAGCCGCTTCACCTCGGCGAGCCATTCTTCTCCGGTCTTGGCGGGTTTGGCGGGCGCGACGGGTGTTAGCACTGCCACCGGCCGGCCGTGACGGGTGATCGTGACAACCTCACCCTTCTCGACCTGATCGAGAAGCTGCGACAATTGGGTCTTGGCCTGGAATGCACCGACGGTCTTCATACGGACCTCGTCTGAACTGGTCAACCAGATTGCAGTATAGCGCAAAGCGCGGCGTCACCGCTGCAGCAACGGATCTAGCGCATCGATCATCCTGGGTATCGCGAGGCCAACGAAGCGCATCGGCCCTGGCATTTGACCGGCGACCGCGAGGGTCTGTTCCCGGGCGAGAATTCTGAGGTGGTGAATTCGCGCTATCGACCCGTTGCAGTCCTTCGATCCGCTCGATAGCAGACGCTAGGTACCTTCCAAAAGATAAAGCAGGCTGCGTCCGAACAACAAAGAGCAATTGCGGGACGCAGTGCCTGTCCTGAAGTAACCCCTCATTTCCTAATGTAAGTTAGTTTGGTCATGTCAGCACTGTCGAACGTCATCTTATTGCCATCATTACTGATTTCGCTTTTGGCATCTAATGCGCCGTATGCCGACATTATCTGAATTTTCTTAAAACCATCTTTATCAAGCTCGCCTCGTATTTGCTCTGAACCCTTTTTATGGAATGGATCGTCCCTCATTCTAATAGCTACAAAGGAACCTCCCGTTTGTGTCACCTTCACAAATTGTGGATAGGATCCCCCGCGACTCAACCTTCCATAGTTTTCTATAAGAACATCCCATTCCCCGTTTAAGTCCCAAACTACCTCACCATTGGGAAGGGTAATTGTCTTCTTTGAGCTTTGAGCATGAGCTGTTGATGTAAAGGCAATTATGCTCATGAAGCACATCAGAACGAAAAAGGTTCTTCTTGTCATGGTTCACCCCCTCAAGCATTGATTGAAAACGCACGCGGGCTAAGCAAGACACAAGAACGGAAATGCCTCCGCGTGCGGCTCGTTTGCTGCTTAGCAGAGTGGTACAGGATGTACCGCAACGGCGGGCTCTGCATCCCGAAACTGTGACTCGGACCCAGAGCTCTAACCGATCCGTTCTTACCATTTCTTATCTCTTAGCTTATCCCTGCTGTCGGGCCGCGATACGCCCGAGCATTGTCGCCGGAACTTTATTACGTGCCGGTTAACCGAACTTAGCGGATTCGGCCCGATTTTTGGGTAATTGCAGATAGTCGCGCA
>CAKKSJ010000214.1 GCA_919902965.1 Burkholderiales bacterium | reverse complement strand
GCGCGGATCGCGCGCGCCGAAGCGCTCGCGCGTGATGCGCGCCCAGATGCGCCGGCCGGCGCGGAACTTGGCGATTTCCTCGAACAGGCTGACCGATATGTCGAAGAAAAAAGTGAAGCGCGGCAGAAAAGCGTCCGCCTGCATGCCGCGCGTCCTGCAGTCTTCGGCGTACTGAATCGCCGAGGACAGGGCGAAGGCCATGGCCTCGGCCGGCGTGGCACCGGCCTGCTGCATATGCTGCCCCACCACCGACAGCGGATTCCAGTTGGGCACCTGACGCTGGCAGAATTCGATATGGTCGGTGAGGATGCGCCGCGCGCCGGGAAGTGCAATTCGGAAAAACATGTGATTGGCGACGTAGTGGCTCAGGTAGTCGCTTTGATTGGATGTACCGCTGATCGTGCGCCAGTCGACGCCGCGCTTTTTCGCCGTCGCGAGCATGAGCGCGAGCAGGGTAAAGGGCGAGGGATCGTTCATGGCGCAGGAAGTGCGTGCCAGATCCACGCCTGCGAGGCACTGATCCATGTGCTCGACCGTGTTCGCCACCACGCCGCAGGTGCCGAGCAATTCCGCGTGCACCTCGTCCATGTCGTAGCCGCGGAACACCGAGTTGCACGGAATCAGCGATACCGCAGTCGTTCCCTGAGCGATCATTTCGAGCAGGCGCGCGTTGTAATCCGCCGGCGTGCCCAGTCCGATCAGCTGGCGCTGCGTCCAGGTGCGGCCGCGGTGCATGCTCGCATAAATGCCGCGGGTGTAAGGCGGCTGTCCCGGGTAGCCTAGCTCGGCGTCATAATCGCCGCGCCAGTCCTGCGGCGTGTACAAGGGTTTGACTTCTATGCCGGAACGATTGCGCGCGGGCTTGTCGCTGCGGGCACCTGCGGCAAATTCGCGCCGCCATTGTTGCGCTGCGGTTTCCTGCGCGGAAAGCCGACTTGCATCCACTGGCTTGTTCATCCGCATCCCCTTCAATTAAACATTGAGCGCACGCCGCGTGCGCGTCAGGCGGCCGATTTCCGCCGCGATGTCCTCGAGCGCGCTGCCCGGATGGAATACCCTTGCCACGCCGGCCTCGAGCAGCGTCGCCTCATCCGCGTCTGGCACGATGCCGCCGACGACGACCGCAACATCCTGCAGTCCGGCGGCGTGCAGCGCCTGCATCAGCTTGGGCACGATCAGGTGATCGGTTGCGAGCGAGGACACGCCGATCACGTCGACGTCCTCCTCCATCGCGAGCTTGACCACCGCGGGAATGTCCTGCCAGGGCGGCGTATACACCACCTCCATGCCTGCGTCGCGCAGGAAGGAAGCGACCACGCGGCTGCCGCGATCGTGGCCGTCGAGGCCGATTTTGGTGACCAGTACCTTGGGTGCTTGTTTAGTCATGACGAATTGCCTCTGCGACGTTGGCGGATATTCAGGTTTCCTGCGCCTCGCGCAGCAGCCTGAGAAAACTGCGTGCAATCGCGCGCGGGGAATGTCTGCCGCTGTCGCGAAACCAGTGCTGGCTCCAGTTGAGCGCGCCCAGCAACAGCAGGCGGAAGCTCTGGCGGTCAGTCTCGGGCGGCAGCGGCAGCGCCGCCACCAGTTCTGCGAACAGGCGGTCGTAGCCGTCGCGCAGTTTCACCAGGCGCGCGGCGGCCTTGGGCACATCCTGCGGCAGCACACGGATCACCACCAGCGCATAGTCGCCGGTCTTGAGCAAGGCCTCCAGGTGCGCGACGGCCGCCGCCTCCAGCCTCTGCCAGGGTTCCTCGTGCCGGCTGATGGCGGCGCCCACCTTTTCTGTGATCAGGCGCACACCCTCCTCGTACACCGCGACCAGCAGATCTTCCTTGGCGGCGAAATGGTAGTAGAGCGACCCGGGCAGCATGTCCACCGCGGCAGCGATGTCGCGCATGGATGTGGCGGCATAGCCTTTTTCGCGAAACAGGCGCGCCGCCGCGTCGAGGATTTGCGGCAGGCGGCTGTCGCTGCGCGATATGCGTATAGTCTGGGCCATGGGCTACCGGGTGTAAATAAAACAAACGACTGTTTGCTTTATAAACGATTTTTGCACATCGGTCAACTTCTACGGTCTCGCACACGAAGGAAAACCTGCGTGAAATATTGTCAAATTTGGCTGGCGGCCTTGCCGCCGGCGCATAATTCGCGACATCGCCTTGGGCTTTCCGGTTGGCCCGCACCCCGCCTGGAATACTGAACAAGACTTTCGAGGCAAGCACCGAGCGGCACCGATTCAGACTTACGCTTGCGACAACCGGCAAACATGGACCTTTCCGCGCTCCTGATCCCGCCCTCGCTCGATGCCAAGCAGGCGCTGCGCCTGCACCGCCTGGGCCTTGCCGCGCTCACCTATGTCTTGTCCATGGCCCTGCTGACGACGGCCTGGGCGCTGGGCGTGATTCCGGCGCCGCACTTGCTGGGATATGCGGCCCTGTCTGTTGCGATCAACCTCGGCCTGTATCTGGCCATACGCTCCGGATTCAACCTACGCTTCGAAGATCCCAGCCTCACCCGCTTCCAGATTCTGGCTGCGATCAGTTTACTGATGTTCATCGTCTACCACATGGACAGCGGCCGCAATATTGTCTTGTTCGGCTGTTTCGTCGTGTTTCTGTTCAGCGTGTTTCGCTTCAACAGGCGCGAATTCATTTTTGTCACGCTCTACCTGCTAGCGGCCTACGCCCTGGTCATCAACCTGCTGATGCATTTGCGGCCGCAGGCAATCCAAAGCGTCTACACCGAATGGATGAGCTGGCTGGGGCTCGCGGGACTGCTGCCCGGTTTCGGCATCATCGGCGCACAAATCAACGCACTCAGGCGCAGGCTGCGCGCAAGCGAGCGGCGCTTTCGTGCCCTGGCGGAACTGTCATCTGATTGGTATTGGGAGCAAGACGCGAATTTCCGCTTCACGGTCATGTCCGGCGGAGTCGAGAACAAGGGCAAATTTGTGGTCAACGAGGCTTTGCGCAAGACCAGATGGGAACTGCCCATCGATCTCGGAGAAACCGAATGGGCGGCTCACCGGGCAACGCTGGAGGCGCACCGCGCTTTCACTGACTTTGAATACAAGATCGCCGTTCACGATGGCAGCATTCACTATTACAGCGCACGCGGTGAGCCCGTGTTTGACGCCCAGGGAAAATTCACGGGATATCGCGGTACCGCCAATGACATCACGGCGCGCAAGCGGGCCGAGCTAGCCTTGCGCGACGGCGTGGAAAAGCTGCGCCTGTTTGCCGACAATGTCCCGGTCATGACCTCTTCCTGGGATGAGAACCTGTGTTGCGTTTTCAGCAACAAGCGCTATGCGGATTTTATCGGTTATACCGTCGAGAGCATGCTCGGCAAGCACTTGCGCGAGGTGGTCGGGGAGCAGGTGTACCGCGAGATTGAAGGCTATTATTCGACAGCGCTGCAGGGACATCCGGTCACTTACCAAAGGACGATCGAGCTTGCAAACGGCGAGTCCCGCTATTTCGAGGTCAGGGTTCTGCCGCATAGCGGAGACCAAGGCAAGGTCCTGGGCTGTTTTGTCGTGACGACCGACATCACCGAGCACAAGCTGGCGGAGGAGCGCATCCAGCGTGTCGCGCATCACGACAGCCTCACCGGGCTGCCGAACCGCTTGCTGTTCAACGACCGGCTGAATCAGGCCATCCGTCTCGCCAAACGCGATTCCCGCCGGTTCGCGCTGCTGTTCCTCGACCTGGATAAATTCAAACCGGTGAACGATACCCTGGGGCACGGCGCCGGCGATGCCTTGTTGCAGAGCGTTGCCGAGAGAATCCGGCATCAGGTGCGCGAATCCGACACCGTGGCACGTGTCGGCGGGGATGAATTCACGGTGATCCTGCCCGACATAGCCAGGCGCGAGGAGGCCGCAACCGTCGCCGGAAAAATCATCGCCGCGCTGGGCGCGCCCTTCCAACTCGGCGCTTGGTGGCCCGACGTTGAAATCGGCACCAGCATCGGCATCGCCCTCTATCCGGCCGACGGCGGCGACGCGGATGCGCTGGTCAAAGCTGCCGACGCGGCGATGTACAGTGCCAAGCAAGCGGGCAGCAGCTTTCGGTTTTTCGAGGCCTGACTTCTGCGGCCACGGGCGCACTTTTGCCGCTACCTCTGGTCTAATATCGCATGCTCAAGTTGCGCACCCTGTTCGTATCGGCTCTTGCCCTGCCGCTACTGGGCTGCGCCTCCGTGTCAGCGCCACCGGACGCCGGCCCGCGCATCGCGCGAATCTCGCCCGAGGAGCTCGCGCGCATCCTGCCCAAACCCACGCCCAAGCTGCCGACTGCGGAACTCGTGCGCATGTCGAAACAAGGCGCGACGGCTCAACAAATCATTGCGAGCATCAAACAGTCCGGCTCACACTATGCCCTGAGCGCGTCGCAGCTGATCGAGCTGCACCTACAGGGCGTGAGCGCGGAAGTGCTGGACCATATCCAGGCGGCGCAGGAACAGGACCAGCGCGATCGCATCGCCGAAGAAATCAATCAGCGCGAGCAGCGCCACGCGGAAGAACTGCGGAGTGAACAGGAAGCGCGCCGCAACGATTTGTACTCCGACCCATGGTGGCCGGGCCATCCCGGCTACGGCTGGAACTACGGCTACCCCTTCCACCGCTTCGGCGGTTTCTACTGGCGCCGGTAGACTACCAAGGCGACGCTGATCGCCGCCAGCGCCATCCCGCCATCGGCGAGGCGGTGCTCAGCCGCGGCCTGGAGCCTCGACGCAAGGCATCCTTCCCATTGATCTTACGGCGCAACAACGCCCCACCAAAGCTTGCTACGTACCATAGCGCACCGGCGAATTGAATTGCTTGAACGCGGCGAGCGCGCTGTAGCAGGCGAGCATGGAGGTCTTGGGGTTGTCGGGGAAGGGAACGCTCTCGAATTTGATGCTGATGGCCCCGGTCTTGCCGCGGATGTTGATGTAATGCGTGTTGTAGACCAGTGCCGGGTCCGCCACCACTTTCATCTGCGTGCGGTCGAAGCCGATGCCGGCCATGGCGAGCGCCGCGGCAATGTTCACATTGGCCGGGAAGTGCGGTACCCCGGCGCGCGCAGTGCCCTCGAACAGGATCACCGCTGCGCTGAGATGGTCGAGGTCGAGATTCAGTTTTTGAACATAGGGGATGCCTTTCCACGCCGCAGGCGGTTTGGTCACGGCGATCTCGACCGAATCGGCGCCGGCTACGCAGACTGCCTTGAGCGCATCGAGGCCGCCGATGCCGCCGGAAGGCACGTAGAGCAAGGCCTTGTATTTCGCCGCCGCCGCTTCCAGGCGCGCGCGCAAGGCATCGTCGCAGAGCGCGCCCCCGGAAAGGATGATCACCGGGATGCTCTGCTGCAGCAGCGGCTTGGCAAACTCGCGCACAGCGTCGTGCGAGGCCGCCTCGATCACCACTTCCGGGCGCTCGGCGATCAGCGCGGCCAGGCTGGTGACAAAGGGCACGCCGTACTGTTCGGCCAGAGGTTTGCCGCGCGAGGCCGGGCTGCGGCCCTGGATCGCCACCACTTGGGCCTCGCCCATGTCGCCGCGCGCTATGTGTTCGAGAAACAGGCGCGCGATGACGCCGCCGCCGATGATGCCGATGCGCATGCCGGGTGCTCCTGAATAAGAGCAGCGATTATGGCCGCGTGGGCAATGCGCGGCAAGCGCGATAAGATGGCAATCTGTCCCCTATGCGCGCTGGCGTACGGAAAGTGCCGGGCAGTTCGCGCAACATGGCCGCAAGCGCCGCGATGCCAGGGGCCGGGTCATGCGCGCTTCAACTGAACGGAGGCAATCATGCAGCTCTTTCTGATCCTGGGCATCGTGTTCACCATCGGTGCCGTGACCTTCGCTTTGCAGAACAACGTCGCGGTGACCGTGGTTCTCGGTTTCTGGCGCTACGACAGTTCGCTGGCGGTGGTGCTGCTGGTGGCGCTCGCCCTGGGTGCGCTGATCGCCGGCCTGGTCTCGACCCCCAGTGTGATCAAGGGGCAATGGACTGGCGCGCGACTGCGGCGCCAGGTCGCAAGCCTGGAGGACGAAAAGGCGTCCCTCGAGCGCCGCGTGCGCGAACTGGAATCAGCGCTGCCGCAGAAAGTCCCCGCGGCTGCGCCGCCAGCCGAGGAGGCCACGCCCTATGTCGGCCGGAAGGCGCTGATGATGGGCGCCGAAGGCAAGAAACCAGGTTGATGCCGGCTAGCGGCGGTGATCGATATAGCCGCCGATCACGGCGCCGATGATGGCGGCCGGGCCAATGTTGTATGCCATGGGCATGGGCGCGGGCTCGGCGTAATACACCGGGCGCTCGACCAGGATCGGTCGCCGCACCACGACGAAATGACGTCGGTCATGGATCGGTCGCGGCACCACGAGCAGACGACGGCGGTCGTAGCCGCGGTTGTGGTCGCGATAGCGGTCATGTTCATAGTTGCCGTAGCTGCCGCGGTCACGGCTGTAGTCATGCCCGCGGTCGCGCCCCGAATCGGCGAACACGGGCGCCGCCAGGGCCAAAGCAGCGCCGCCGGCGAGGGTGCAAATCAGTTTCTGCGTGGCGTTCATGGCTTTCACTCCTGCCGGGTTGTCCGTCCAGATCAAGTTCTGCACGTAAGCCAGTCTCGACCATCGCGGGATTAC
>CAKKSJ010000213.1 GCA_919902965.1 Burkholderiales bacterium | reverse complement strand
CTGGCCCTGGCGATGTTGTCCGTGCTGCAGCAGAGCTTTCGCGATTTCGAATTGCTGGTGCTCGACGACGGCTCGGTCGATGCTTCCCCGGATATCGCGCTCCGATTCGGCGATCCGCGCGTACG
Organism: Burkholderiales bacterium; assembly: GCA_919902965.1. Taxonomy (GTDB): domain Bacteria; phylum Pseudomonadota; class Gammaproteobacteria; order Burkholderiales; family SG8-39; genus 2-12-FULL-64-23. The sequence continues at coordinate 21,597 of CAKKSJ010000213.1, read as the reverse complement.
CCTGTTGCGCGATGGCGCCAAGCAAACTCTGGCGGCGCGACTCAACCAGGGTATAGCCACGGCGACCGGTCGCTATATCGCCCGCATGGACGCGGATGACGTATGCTTCCCCGATCGGTTCGCGCGCCAGGTCGAGCGCCTGAACGCGGAGACATCGATAGACCTGGTCGCATGCAGGGTGCTGGATTTCGACAATGGCGGTTCGGTCACCGGTCTTCGGCCCTACCGCCTGAGTCATGCAGCGCTTTGTGCACAAGCCTGGAACGGATTTTACCTGGTGCACCCGAGCTGGATGGGCCGTGCCGACTGGTTTCGCCGCTATCGTTATCGAACTCCGGAGCTGCTGCGTGCCCAGGATCAGGAATTGCTGTTGCGCGCCTGCCCGGAGAGCCGTTACGCCGTCCTGGACGAGGTTCTCCTGGGATATCGCCTGGGGCCGACCAGCCTGCGCAATGTTTTTTCGCAGCGCCGGTGCCTGCTAAGGGCACAAATCGGCCTGTTCGCGCGACGCCGTCAGTGGAATGATCTATTGCTTGCGATCCTGGCGACGGGGCTCAAGCTGCCGCGGGACCTGATCTTTGCCACTGCGGCAGGGCGGCGCTGGCGCGATCGCCGCGGCGGCGCGATTCCGCCCGAGATCGTGACCGCCTGGACCGAATTGCTGCTCGCCTTGTCGCGACGACTGGACGAGCTAGATCTGCCGCGCGGAGTTGAGCTCGCGGGCCCGGTCAGGAGGCAAGCACATGCAAGCTGACCGAACCCGGCGTCCGCAGATATGTATCGTCGTCGCAGCGCCCCTGACGCTGAAGGCATTCATGCTCGGCCACGCAAAAGCGCTGACCCGCATCGCCGACCTTACGCTGGTGGCCAATTTCGTCCCGGAAGACGAGTCCTATCCCTGGCCTGTAGACATCGTGCGTGTGGCCATCCCCATCGTGCGGCCCATTTCCCCATGGTCCGATCTGCGTGCGCTGCTGGCCCTGTTCCGCCTGTTCCGGCAAAAGCGTTTCGACCTGGTGCACTCGATTACGCCCAAGGCCGGGCTGCTCGCGATGCTCGCCGCCTGGCTGGGTGGGGTGCCGCTGCGCCTGCACACGTTCACCGGCCAGGTGTGGGTCACCCGCACCGGTTTCATGCGCAGCCTGCTGAAAAGCGCAGACCGCTTGCTCGCCAGGCTCGCCACCCAGGTTCTCGCCGACAGCGTGTCGCAGCGTGAATTCCTGATCGCAGAGCGCATAGTTGCGGCGTCCAAATCGACGGTATTGGCCGAAGGCTCGATTTGCTGTGTCGATACGGCGCGCTTCCGTCCCGATGCAGCCGCCCGCGAGCGCATCCGGCGCAGCCTCGGCATCCCGCCAGGCGCGGTCTTGTTTCTCTATCTGGGACGCATCAACCGCGACAAGGGACTGCTAGACCTCGCGCAAGCCTTCGCCGCGGCAGGCGGTGATGATACCGGCGCGCATCTGCTGCTGGTGGGTCCGGACGAGGCCGGGCTGGGCGCCGAGATCGAAGCAGCCGCGGGAAGCTGCTCCGCGCGGCTGCACAGGGTCGACTTTACCGAGCGCCCAGAGGAATATTTCGCTGCCGCCGACGTCTTCTGTCTGCCCAGCTATCGCGAAGGATTCGGCAGCACCATCATCGAGGCCGCCGCAGCGGGCGTACCGGCCATAGCTTCGAGAATCTACGGAATCACCGATGCCATCGTCGACGCTGAAACCGGCCTGATGTTCGAGGCCGGCAACAGGCGGCAACTGGCGCAAAGCATGCGTACACTGGCCGGCGACGCGGGCTTGCGCGCGCGCATGGGGCAAAATGCAAAAGAACGGGCCGCGCGTGATTTTTCCGCGACCGCGGTAAGTGCGGCCCTGGTCGAATACTACCTAACATTGTTGGCGCAGCGCGCCGATCGAGGGCCTGGCTAAACATGCTGAAGCGCAGTATCGATTTCATCGCCGCGCTCGTTCTGTTGATAGCGCTGTCCCCCTTGCTCGCGCTGCTGACGCTGGCGGTAGGCTGGAAGCTGGGCCGCCCGGTGCTGTTCGCGCAGACCCGGCCCGGACTGCATGCAACGCCTTTTCGTTTCTACAAATTTCGCAGCATGAGCGATGCACGCAACGAGGCCGGAGAGCTCCTGCCCGACGCGGCGAGGCTGACATCTTTCGGAGAATTGATGCGAAAATTCAGCCTGGACGAACTGCCGCAGCTGGTCAACGTCCTCAAAGGCGACATGAGCCTGGTGGGACCAAGGCCGCTATTGATGGAGTATCTCCCCTTGTACAGCGAGCGCCAGGCAAAACGCCACGCAGTGCGCCCCGGCATTACCGGCTGGGCACAGGTCAACGGCAGGAACGCGCTGGACTGGGAGGAACGCTTCGAATTCGACCTTTGGTACGTGGAACACCAGTCGTTCTGGCTCGATCTGAGAATCCTGGCCATGACGGCAGCGCGGCTGCTGCGGCCACGCGGCATAGCGCAGGCAGGGCAGGCGACCATGAGCAAGTTCACGGGCTCGCGCAAGGGCGGGAAAAATTGAAAGCCAAACAGAAACTCCTCGTATTCGGTGCCAGCGGCCACGCCAAGGTGGTGATCGACATCGTCGAGCGGCAGGGAGAGTTTGAAATCGTCGGCCTGCTCGATGATGACCTCGATCGTCGCGGCGAACAGTTTTACGGCTATCCGGTGCTGGGCTCCCGGGCCGAATTGCCGGCCCTTTATTCGGCGCAGCTGCGCCACGCCCTGGTCGCCATCGGCGACAATGCCGGCCGCGCTGCGGTGGCAGCGCACCTGGCGCAGCAAGGCTGGCGCTTCGCCAGTGCGATACACCCCAGTGCGAGCATCGGCCGGGGGGTGGAAATCGGGCCGGGCAGCGTCATCATGGCAGCCTGCGTCGTCAATGCCGACACCTATCTGGGCGCGCAGGTGATCGTCAATACCGGCGCGACGCTGGATCACGATTGCCGCATAGAAGACGCCGTGCATATCGCACCCGGCTGCCACCTCTGCGGCGGCGTAAGCGTGGGATCCGGCAGTTTGCTCGGCGTCGGCGCCGCTGTCATTCCGAGCGTGAGGATAGGCAAGAATGCAATCGTCGGCGCGGGTTCCACCGTGATCCACGACGTCGCGGATCACGCGAAAGTCTCCGGTTCGCCGGCTAAACCGCCGGGCTGACGTGGGCTCAGGAGAAAAAGCCCTGGACGGCTTGCAGCGCCTGGCGCTGGAAGGTGGCGCACCTGTGCGCAAAGGACCTTTTGCGCCCTGGCCGGAATTCGCTGCCGATGAGATCGAAGCGGTCGCCTCGGTGCTGCGCTCAGGCAAAGTCAACTACTGGACCGGGGAACAATCGCGGGAATTCGAGCGCGAGTTCGCCCGGTACGTCGGCGTCAAATACGCGGTGGCCCTGAACAACGGCACGGCTGCGCTGGAGCTCGCCCTGTATGCCCTGGGGGTAGGACCGGGAGATGAAGTGGTGGTGCCGAGCAAGACCTTCATCGCTACGGCGAGTTGCGTGGTGCGCGCCGGCGCGACACCCGTGGTCGCCGACATCGACCCGGAAAGCCAGAATTTGACGGCAGCAAGCGTCGAGAAGGCGCTGACGCCGCGCAGCAAAGCCATTATCGCGGTGCATCTTGCCGGCTGGCCCTGCGAAATGGACGAGATCCTCGCATTGGCGAAAAAACGCGGCCTCGTCGTGGTCGAGGACTGCGCGCAAAGCGTGGGCGCGCGCTACAAGGACCGCGCCACCGGCTCGATCGGCAACATCGGCGCGTTTTCCTTCTGCCAGGACAAGATTCTCACCACCGGCGGCGAAGGCGGCATGCTGGTCACCGATACACGCGCGCTATGGGAAAAAGCCTGGTCCTACAAAGACCATGGCAAGAGCTACGCCGCCGTGTACGAGCGCGATCATCCCTTCGGCTTTCGCTGGCTGCATGAGAGTTTCGGCAGCAACTGGCGCATCACCGAAATGCAGTCTGCGATAGGCAGGCTGCAACTGAAAAAACTGCCGCAATGGCTTGCCACGCGGCGGCACAATGCGGCCATGCTAGACCAAGGGCTATCGGCGATCCCCGGCCTGCGCCTCGCCGCGCCTCCGGCACATAGCGAGCACGCGTATTACAAGTATTACACGTTCATACGTACTGAAATGCTGCGCCCCGAATGGAAAATGGAGCGCATCCTCGAGGCGCTCGACGCCGAGGGCATACCCTCGAGCGTCGGCGCCTGCAGCGAAATCTATCTCGAAAAAGCCTTTACCGACGCCGGCCTCGGTCCGAAGCAGCAACTGCCGGTGGCAAGCCGCCTGGCCGATGCTAGCCTGATGTTCATGCTGCACCCGGGTCTCGCCGAGCAGGACATGCGCGACACCTGCAGCGCAGTTGCGAAAGTCATGCGCGCGGCGACCGTCTAGTCAATACAGCCCCCGACTTGCGCTTCTTGCTGCAGTTCCCGAAATGCCTGCAGGGCGGCGGCCTGACTGATATCCGCCGCATCGCGGCTTTCCGGCTGCAGCAGACGATGGGGCACACCCCAGGGATGCCAGCGCGCCGCGTCTGAATTGCCGAAAAAACACAGAATCGGCTTGCCCAGGGCAGCGGCAAGGTGCATTGCGCCGCCGTCGCTGCAGATTACGTAATCCGCCAGCGACAGGGCCGCGCTCAGATCCCTGAGTTCCTGCGTGGGATACGCTGTCAAGCGCAGATCACCCGCGGCATCGATGACCGCTTGTGCCTTGGCGTCGTCGCCGGGATGCTGCGGATGATCGGCCGCGCCCGGCGACCACAGCAGCAGGAAATCCGCCTCCCCACGCAGGGCTTGCATCAACTCCGCATAGCGTTCGACGGGCCAGCGCTGACTCGGTTTGCGCGCGCTGATATGCACCGCAATCAGCTTTCGCCCGGCGCCGGGCGCACCGAGCGCGCTGCGCGCGCGCGTACGCGCCTGCGCGTCCACTGCCAGGCTGAGCTTTCCCGCCGCGCCCTCGATGCCGAACAAGCCTGCCAGCCGGAATACGTCTTCCACTTCATGCGCCGCCGCAGCGCCGTGAGGAAGCGCCATATCCACCAGTCCCGAGTGCTCGGCGTAGCCTGCGATATGCGCCGGCGCAATCCAGCGCGCCAGCCTCAAGGCGCTCGCGCCCGGATAGGAAGAGGCGAGCAACACAGTGTCGAAATGCTGGCTACGCAATTTAAGCATCAGCACGAACTTATCCCAATAGACAGCCGCGCGGCTTTGCCCGGCCAAGCGGTGCTTGGCTTTGGCGTAGGCATACACCGCGTCCAGGTCGGGATGCCCGTCCAACACCTGCCGGTTATAGGTATTGACCAGTGCGGCGATATGCGCGCGCGGAAAATGCCGGCGCAAGGCGCTGATCAGTGGCGTGGTGCAAACCAGATCGCCGATATTGTCGCGCCTGATGAGCAGGATTTTCAGCGGCCGCGCGTCAGGCTGGCTCACGGCAGACCGGCGAATGCTTGTAGTCGTGAGCAATGGCTGCTGCAGTCCATAGCTATCCTCAAGCATCCGGTTTATATTTGTCCAGCCAGATCAGCAGCACCAGGAAGGTATAGGCGAGGCGCCGCGACGCACCAGCGGTTTTGGCGCCGCGCCAGAGCGCACTCAGGGCCTGATTATCCAGAAAGGGCGCGATCTGCAAGCTGCGGCCGAAAAATTCATCTCCGACATTTTGCCACTGTCCGTTGAAGTAGGTCTGCAGCGGGACGGAAAATCCATGTTTGGGTCGATTCCATACCTGTTCGGGCAGGTGCATTTGCGCCAGCTTGCGCAGCAGCACTTTTCCGCCGGCCGCATCGAAATGGACCTGCGCGGGTAGCGCGAGCACGCGATCGAGCACGGCATTTCCCAGCATGGGCACGCGCACTTCCAGGCTATGCAGCATGCTGGCGCGGTCCGTCTTGACCAGGCAGTTCTCGCTGAGGTAAGTCCACAGGTCCGCGCGCATCAGACTGCCGCTGTCCATGCGGCCACCGAAGGCCAGCGCCAGTTGCCGCCACGCCTCCAGGGTATGTTCGGGCCGGCAAGCCTGCCAGGCAGCGGGTATCAGGTAGCGCTTAAGACTCTTGCGCGAAGCTTCGTAAGGACCGAGTTCGAGTCTGCGGTATAGCAGCAAGTCCTGCCCGGCAAGACTGCGCCGCAGCAGCGAACCGGGTAGTAGCCCGCGTGCCATCAGTACGCGCAGCAGCCGCTTGGCGGCATTGTCCGGATGGTTCGCTTCGACATCCAGAAAGCGCGCATAGCCGCCGAACAACTCGTCGCCGCCATCGCCGCTAAGCGCCACGGTGACGCTCGTTCTGGTCAGGCGCGACAACTCCGCGGTAGTGATATAGGCGGGGTCGGCTAGCGGCTGGTCCAGAGCGCCAATGGCTTCGAGCAGCTTGTCCGGACCGATGTCCGGGGCGTCGATGACATGGTGCTCTGTGCCATATTGCCGGGCCACGGCCTCGGCATGGCGGCTCTCGTCATACTCCGCTTCGCCAAAGCGCATGCTGAAAGTGCGCAGCGGCTTCGCTCCCGCGCCAGCCATGTAATGGACCATCAGGCTGCTGTCGATGCCGCCGCTGAGGAAGGCGCCCAGCGGCACGTCGGAAACCAGCTGGCTGCGCACGCTGTCCTGCAGCAGCGCATCGAATTCGCGCGCGAGTTCCTCCGTTCCCGGCGGGTGCGTCTCCGCAGCCGCGGGTATCGTCCAGTAGCGTTCGACGCTCAGCCGCCGCGAAGGCGCATGGTAAGTCAACCACGAGGCCGGCGGAAGCTGGCGCACCTGTTTGAGGAAGGAAGCCGGGGCCAGCACTGTCTGAAAGGCGAGAAAATCGCGCAAAGACTCGTAGTCGAGCTGGCACGGAAAGCCGTCGAACCGGAAAAACGGCGCAAGCGTGGAGGCTAGCGAGAATCCTTGCTGCGCGGAGTAGAACAGGGGTTTGATCCCGACCCGGTCGCGCGCCGCAAACAGTGTGCGGCTGTCCCGGTCCCATATCGCAAATGCGAACATACCGTCCAGTCGCCGCAACACCCCTCCCTGCCATTCCACATAGCCGCGCAGAATGACCTCGGTGTCCGAATGCGTCGCAAACACATGGCCACGCGCCGCCAATTCCTCGCGCAGGCTCCGAAAATTATAGATTTCGCCATTGAAGACGATGGTATGGCGGCCATCCGCTGTATGCATGGGCTGCTTCCCGCCCGCCAGGTCGATGACGGCGAGACGGGCATGGCCCAGCACCACGCCGGGCAGGCGCACCATGTCCTGCGCGTCCGGGCCGCGCGTGTGCAAAGTCGCCAGCGAGGCTGCTGCAGCGGCCTCCCAGGGCGTTTCAATCAGAGCAAGAATGCCGCACATCGATCGAGTTTACCCGGGTTCGCGCCAGCAAGCCGGCAAGCCCTCGTAGGCTTGCGCCACCTTGTCCGTAGAAAAACGCGCGAGATCCGCATCAACCAGGGGCATCGGATCGCTGACCGCTGCGCGCAGGGCCGCCGCCAGGGCGCGCGCGTCGCCGGGCGGCACAAGAAAGCGCGCCAGATCTCCCGCCATGATTTCGCGCGGCCCGGAAGGGCAATCGGTGCTGACAATCCGGGTGCCGCAAATCAGCGCTTCAATCAGCACATTCGGCAACCCCTCGTGGTCTGAACTTAGCACCAGGGCGTCTGCCGCGCGCATCCAGGGATAGGGATTCTGCTGAAAGCCGGCGACGATCACGCTGCCAGCGACGCCGGCAGCGGCGATCAAGCCATCGAGCGCCGGGCTCGGGGAGGTCAGCAAAACCAGTTTGTGCGGCAGCGCGGCCATTGCCCAGGCCTGCAACAACAAGTCGTGCCGTTTTTGCGGCACATAGCGGCCAATGTGCACGACAAACCGGTCTCGCGGCAAATTGCCGGGGATCTCCCCGGCCAAGGAGCGGATTTCATCCAGGTCGAAAGGATTGTAGATGCGCAGGATATTGGTATTGCTCAAACCCAGTTCCCCTTGCAGATCCCGCGCGACACCATCGGATACAGCGACCAGGTTCTTTCCGCCATAGACCCGGCGATAGCGGGCCAGGCGGCGGGATGCCTTGGACGCGCTGTTACGCCTCAGGCCTTCGATTTCCGCAGACAGCGTGTTTGCGATCCGGTGCCACAGCCGGGGCAGTCCGGCAAGATCTGCGACTTCGTCGGCATACGGCAAGGTCGACAAGCTGAAATCGAACGGGCGTTCCGCCTGTTGCTGCCGAAACGCGCGCCGCAAGCGTAGCGCAGCCAGGCGCTTGCCGAAGAATCCTTTGGCCTGCGTGCTTCCGGGTTTGGTCAGCGCATGAATTCTGATACCGGGAGCGGGGACATGTTCGAGGAGGTTCTCCAGCAGGAACAGATGCACATCGTGGCCTCTGTGACGCAGCAGCGCAGCAAGCTTGAGGAAAGCTTTTTCCGCGCCGCCGCCCCTGAGGTTTGTTATCACCAGGGCGATTTTCAAGTTTGAGGAAACCAAAATGCCGTCGGTCCGGGCTAGGCAGAGTCAGCTGTTTTTCAACAGCGTTTGGACGGCCTGCCAGACACGCTCGACCGGAATTTCCGCCATGGCGGACTCGAGCGTACCGCCGGCGTCCAAGGCCGGATGCTCGACCACCTGCAGATTGCCGCGCTCCAGCGGCGCCAGCAGCCGCCCCGGCGAATGGCAATGGTAAAGCGCAACCATAGGCACTCCAATGGCGCCAGCCAGATGGGTAGGCCCGGTATCCACGCCTACATAAAGATTGAGTTGCTGCATCAGCGCGGCGGTCTGGCGCAGGCTCAGCTTTCCCGCTACCACGGTGACATGATTGCTCAATTGCTGCTCCAGCTCGCGGATTTTGGCCGACTCTTCCTTCCCGCCCAGCAACAGAAAGTGCGCCTGCGGATAGGCCGACAGAATTTTTTGGCACAAGGCAGCAAAATGGAGCACCGGCCAGTCACGGTAGGCCTTGGTCGGAAAGCTCGCCACTTGCAATCCGACCAGCGGATGCTTCCCGGACGGTATCCGCCCTTGCAGGAAAGTCTGCGCCCAAGCGCGCTCCTCCCCGCTCACTTCATAGGCGAGAGCATGGCCGTCCGGCGCAATGTCCAGCGCCGCAGTGAGCAACAGGGAAACGCGCGCCGAATGCAGCGACTGGAAAGCCGGCGGCTCGACCGCACGATAGAGCTGCTGGTTGATCGCTGCGTGTTTCTGCCGGAAGGCCACAACGCGTTCAGCCACCCGCAGCGCATATTTGACCAGCGGCAGGTCGAAACCGTACACGAGAGCGAAGTCGTAACGCGGCCCGCGCCAACCAAGCAGCCAGGCGCGGTTCTTGGTGATTTCCTTCACCGCCGAAACATAGGGCAGGTGGCGAACCACCTCGCAACGCTTCGGATGGCCCAGAAAAGTGATGGCCGCCCCCGGAATTGCCCTGGCCACGGCACGAATCGCCGGCGTAACCAGGAGCGTGTCGCCTATGCGCGATACGTTGATAATCAGAAAGGATGGTGGCTTAGCGGCCAAGGGCCTGCCGGCGGAATATGTAATTGCGATCCTCCATGTGCACCAGGCGAAATCCGCTGCACTCCATTTGCGCCACCACCGCTAGCGTATCCTCGCGCGTATGTCCGGTCACTTTATGATGAAACTCGACCAGGACCTGGCCGGCCCTGCGTATTTCACCGCTGCTGCAAAGCTGTCGCAGAACCTCATACTCCGCACCTTCGATATCCAGCTTCAGCACATCGCATTCCGAGCGGCCTTGCTGGCTTAATATTTCGGCCAGGGAGGTCGTTTCCACTTCGAGCCTGTAGTCTCCGGCATATTCGTGACTGCCGTCCAGGCTGCCGGATACGCCGTCGGCGCCTTTTGGTAATTCCTGCTGTGAGCGCGGCAGGAAGAACTCCAGCTTTTTCCCAGGCTCCGACCAAAACGCCTTGGGCATCACGCTCATATTGCCGGGCACGCGACTCCGGCAATAATTCAGGCTGCGTGGATTGGGTTCCACGCCGACCACTTTCCCGCCAAAGGCCTGCAGGAACGCGAGCGGGAAGCTGATATCCTCGCCCAAGCCGCAATCGATCAGCAAAGGCGAGCCGCTCATCTGACGGCTATCCACCCACCACCCGCCATAGCGCGTACCTAATCTGCGGTATCCGCGTGGCAACAGTTTTTCTCTGAAACGACGCGACACCGAGCGCTTCAGGCGACGCCAGTGCTTGTCCAGAAACTCAGTCATCAGCCCTGGCTCCTTTCCGGCCAAACTCGGTATGCGCGCACATCGCCGGACGCCATCCCTTACTGAATCCGCGCGGCAGCGGCAAGCACCCCCGCAACCCGCTCGCGAAATGTCGTGACGGAAAAGCGCCGCAGGTGATCTCTTGCCTGCCGCGGGTCGGGACGCGCCGCGCCTGCGAGCAGCCGTTCAAGCAGCCGCGCGAAGGACGCGCCACTATCCTGGCGCGGATCGGTAAAAAAGAACCCGGTCTGTGGCTCGATCACCGTTTCCGTGAAAGGCGGCGCAGCCACTGCGAGCACCGGCGTGCCGCAATACTGGGCCTCGATCAGATTCAGCCCCAGCGCCTCCTTCTCCGGCAATCCGCTCAGCAAGAAATCGAGCTGCGCATAGACTGCGGCCACGTTGGGCTGCTGGCCCCAGAAACGCACCTGCTCGCGGAGCGGCGCCAGGCTCGCGCGCAGATCGCGCAGCGTAGCGTAGCCTCCGCTGCCAAAAATCTCCAGATTGATCTGGGGAAATCCAGCCAGTATCGGCGCGAGGATGCGAAACATCAGGGGAAGCTGTTTGATCGGCGTGAGCCGTGACACGATGCCCAGAGTGAGGCCGGGCCGTTTCTTGAACCTTGCTGGCGTGAAGCACGCCCGCCAGCAGGGCTCGGCCAGTCCGAGCAAGCGGTCGCGCCACTTGCGCTGGTCCCAAGCGTATTCCGAACGCGCGACCAGGGGTTCGCCCCCTGCGGCATGCAGCGGTTCGGCCACGCCATACATGGGCTGGGCGTAAGCCTGGTCGTAGCCGCGCGCCCTGATGCTGTCCAGCACATGCGAAGACACCGGCAACAGCAGATGATAGTGGCGAAATCCAGGCGGGTTACGCTCATACAAGGGCATATGGACGAACCCGCAGAGCAGATGACGCTCGGCCACCCATTGCGCTGATGCCTCGTCCAAGGCAGTCTGCGTCACCACCAGGGACCTGGCTTGCGGCAGCCGGTGGTGAATATCGGCGGCAGCGCTCACGCGCACGAGTTCCGCGCCGCCTGGGAGGAGCGTATCCCAGAAACCGGCCCGGGGACTGACGAACAACACCACCCGATAGCCCAGATCGATCAAGGCCTGCGTAAAGAACCGGGTGTAGACCTCGCCGCCGCCGAACTGGTTCTGCAGATTGACCTGATACACGGTGCGCGCCGACATGGGGCTCAGGTCTGCGCAGGGCGCAAGCCCATCGGCTTTGTTAGGGCATGCTGCGCATAGCCGAAAAACATCCCGGCGATAGCCCAGAACAGCAGGGCCAGATCGCGCTGGAAAAAATCGTTGGTCAGATTGCGTGCCACCACGCCTACCACCAGCAGCACGCCGCAGATGCCGGCCATGGCGATAATGCGATCGTCGCTGCGGCCCAATAGCCAGAATTGTCGCAATAGCGCAAAGAACAGCCCCAGAATTGCGACCATCCCCGGCACACCCATGGACATGCCGTAATTCAGGAACAGGTTGTGTGCGTGCCAGACCGCCGTATATTCTTTCGACAACAACTCCGGATACGCTTTCTTCATGGTCTCAATGCCAAAACCTTTGCCGGTCAGGGGTTGGTCTAGAATTTGAGCGGCAACGCCCGTCCATGTTGCGAGGCGCGGGTCCTGCTCCCACCCGAGCGATTGGCGCTTTAGCGCAGCGCCCGTAACCGCCAGCGCAGACACAATGATCGCGGCAATGCCGATGGCACGCGCCCGAGATGCAGGGATCGTGATGAATCCGCGCGCGCGCAGCAGATACAGGGCGATCAGCGCCTGCAGCGCGAACACCAGCCAGAACGTGCGCTGCTCCACAACTACAGCGACCAGCAACTGCAAAACGATCAAGCCGGAAATCAGATTCCATCGCCGCTTATGCTCAAGCACCGTTCCCGACCAGAGCAGGACCGGCAGCAGCGCAAGCAAATAGGTGCTGTAAGTACCCGAGCCGCCGGCCCTCCCGTTGACCCAGGCTGTCTTACCCGCAGAATAGGTATCCCACAATCCGAACGCAGTAAGGGCCAGGTTGCCCAGAATCAGCGAGACAATCAAGAGCGCGGCATCTTCCCGGGTTCGCGTCAAAGTGAGGAAGCTGAGAAATGCCGCCATGGCGTAGCCGATTTCATTTTTGATCTCTCCCAGGGAATAGGCCGGGTCTACGGCGGTGGCGAGCGACAGCAGGGCGCAGCCCGACCACAGCAGTAGCACGGTTCTTGCCGGAATTTTCGGAAAACCCGCTTTGTGCCAAGTCCATGCGCTCGGGACCAGTCCGATGGCAAGTGCCAGCAGGCGTAGCGCCACCGTTTGCGGAAACGGCAGGATGAACAGGAGCACGGCAAGCGGCAGCAATCGGACCGGGAAGTTCATCGCCACAGTTTGCTTGCGAGCCCGCTCGATCCGGCGATGCATCCGAAAAAGAATTCAGCGACGGCGTGGTCCTTCGGGCTCACTTCGAAACCATCAGGACAATATCGATCGCACCCTGCCGATCGAAGAACCCCTTGCGTCGAACATAGTCATCCCACGATCCCTCTACCAATGCCGGGCCGGCGGGAACTCCGACGATTTGGTAATTGAGCGCTCGCAGCATAATCGCAATCTGCTTCCTGGACTCGGCACTCTCATGTCCCGTTTCCAACACCAAGGTCGGTGAAAAACGGCGCAAGCTCGCCGTGGCGCCGGCGATGACCTGGCTTTCAAAGCCCTCTACGTCGATTTTCATCAATCCCAGCGTTTCGATTTTTTCTTCTTCGACGCACTGGTCTACGGTGATCGTCTTGACCGAGAGTTGCTGGAATGTACGCGATGGATCGTTCTGCATTGTTCCCAGCCGCGATCCGCCGCTATTTTCCTGCTCGATGGAAAAAACCGCTTCCCCCGCATTGTCGGAAGCGGCGGCGTTGATGACCTTGACCCAGTGAAAGCGGTTCAACAGGCAGGTCTTGGAAATCGCGTCGGCCAGACGGGAAATGGGCTCGAGCGCGATCACCCGGCCTGATTGCCCCACGGCCAAGGCCGCGGAAACGGTCCAGCGGCCGAGATTCGCACCGATGTCAATGACCGTTTCGCCGGACCTGCACAACAAGCCCACCAAGGGTTCGTGCGCATACGGTTTGAGCAGCAGGTAACCGGCTGAGGCGTCCACTTCCCGGGGAACGTACATGAGCAGGTCATCTGCGACTCGAATGTAGCCGCCCGGCCATGCGCTCTGCGCCTCGTGTCGAATGGCGTTGCGAAAAAATGGCAGCCATATCTTCCATCCGAACCCGGCGCCACGTTCCTTTGCCGCTCTGTACCTGCGATAGGCACGCAGTTCTTCCATCCGGCTCGCCAAAAGCGCTAACGATCTTAGCGTCATTGTTCTGTTCCTTTAGGAAATCGGGCAGCAGGGCGAGCCCCGACCATGGTCCCGCACTCTGGGCAGCGGGTTTTGCAGGTTCCCAAGACTATGTCCTACAGTGCCCGCCATCTGTGATTTTATCCGAAAGCAGCTGCGCAAAGACCGAGATGCATCGTCGCAGGCGATGCTCGAGCTACGCAACCGGGAAGAGAGGATCAGAATGGACCGGGTGCGCACAGACCGCTGTATGATCGACGTTTTCCTGACTGATGGCTGAAGAATGGCATTTAAGCCGAAAAGGTTTCTCAAGGCGTTTGCGCGCAGTAGAAACTTCTGGTTCGCAATGGAATTTGCCGGTGCTTCCCGCAATAGCCCGATCGAGAGCTTTCGATGGAGGGGAATGCCATTCTTTTATCGTCCGAAGACCAGTGATGCCTTCGTAGCCTACGAATGCTTTCTGCATGGAAAGAGGAATGCATATTTTTCCCCGTTTCTCCCTGCGCAACGCTCTGTAAAAACGATTGTTGACGTCGGAGCCAACATCGGCGGGTCAGTCTTATTCTGGAAAAGCATTTACCCCGAGGCGAGAATACATTGCTTTGAACCGATTCCATCCAATGTTCGGGTCCTTGAGCGCAACTGTGCGGCATTGCCTGATGTGACTTGTCACAACGAGGCACTCGGCGACGTAAGCGGCGAGATTACGTTCATACATTCGCCCGCGCCTGGCAACGAGGGTGGATGGAGCGTGTTCCAGCGAGGAGCGGGCGGCAATGAGGAAAAGGTAACCATACCCATCACGCGCAGCGGCGACAGACTGCATGCGCTTGGCATTTCTCAAATCGACATTTTGAAAGTCGACACTGAAGGTGCTGAAAAAATGATTATTGAAGGCTTGGGACAGGAGTTGCTCGCCAGGACAGACTATATCTGCGGCGAACTACACGGGGAGCGGGATTTCGAATTGCTGGATTTTCTGGAACAGAATGGTTTCCGTATCGGCGTGAAAAAGTCGCCGAAGTCGGTTCTGTTCAACTTCGAGGCGATTCGCTTGCACGGATGAGCCTGGCACTCGACTAATCCTGTTCTCGGCCACGCGCTGTCCAGACTTCCACTCTGGCGGATCGCGTCGGTCAGCATCTAGGTAGCCATCGCAAATGTTCCAGGGCTTGCGCCGCATCATGCGCTCGCCTCGCGAAATACCGCTTCCATGCTATCCAGCATATGTTCGCGCGAGTAGCCGAGGCGCACTCTTTCGCGCGCCGCTTGCGCGAGCCGCTGCCCGAGCTCGCGGTCTTCCAGCAGGCGTTCGATCGCGTCACGCAGGGCGTTCGCGTCCTGCGGCGGCACCATCAGTCCGGTTTCTTCATGCTGCACCAACTCGTCGATGCTGCCGACCGGGGTGGATATCACCGGAACCCCCGCGGCCATAGCCTGCATCAGCGCCTGCGGCACGCCCTCATTTGCATAAGATGGCAGGGCAAACACATCCATCGCCTGCAGCCATTGCGCTACGTCGTCCTGGTTGCCGGGCATGAGGACGCGCGCATCCAGTCCCGATTGGGCCACTTGCTGTTTCAAGTTGCCCCAGCCCGGCCCATCACCGATCACGAACAGACGCGCATCTTTGCGTTTCAGGCCGGCGAAAGCCTCCACCAGGTAGCGGTGACCTTTCCAGCTGCGCAGGGTAGCGACGATCCCGATGCAGGCCAGCGACGGATCCAGCCCCAGGCGCGTTTTCGCCTGTGCCCGATCGGCCGGCGCGAAACGCGCCAAATCAATTCCGGTGGGCACAGAAACAATCGATTCGGGACGAAAACCATGATCGCGGATCAGCTGCTCGCGCAGGCGTTCGCCAGTGGTGACAATCTGGCGCGTGGCCGACTGGTACAGCCAGCGCGTGGCCATATTGTCCGGGATAGGCGCCGAGATATGGCGCGTGCGCACCAGGGCGGGCCGCGGATTCACGCCCAGCAGCGAAAGCGCGGCGAGCCAGCTATCGGTAGAGCTATGGCTATTGAGCACATCGCTGCGGTTGCGCACGAGCCAGGCGCGCATGGCGCCTATCCCGCGCAGCCCCTTGCGCGCGATCGGCAAGGCTGCCGCCGGGATGCCCCGTCGCGCCGCCTCGGCGTATATGGGCGCTTCGGGCGGACACAACAGGCTCACACGGTGGCCGCGTCCCAGCATGCCGGCGGCCTCGTCCAGTACGCGTATCTCCTGCCCGCCCCAACCGCAGGAGGACTCGCTGTGAACAATGTGCATCGCCTCCGGACCGCCTCAGAACGCGGCGGAAGCCACGCCGCGCGCGCCGTCCTGCCGCCGCTCGTCCGTATCGTCTTCGACCGCGAACTGTATTTTGTATAAATGCGCATACAAGCCTTCGTGCGCCAGCAGTTCGGCGTGCGAGCCGGTTTCGGCTATCGCGCCTTTCTGCAGCACGACTATGCGATCCGCCTTTTCGATGGTCGAAAGCCGATGCGCGATGATCAGCGTGGTGCGGCCTTGCATCAGGGTCTCCAGCGCCGCCTGCACCACCCGCTCCGACTCGGTGTCCAGGGCCGAAGTGGCCTCATCCAGAATCAGCACCGGCGCATTCTTCAGCAGCGCGCGTGCGATTGCCAGGCGCTGGCGCTGTCCACCCGAGAGGCGCACGCCGTTCTCGCCTATCATCGTCTGCAGGCCCTGCGGCATTTCGGCTATGAACTCCATCGCGTGCGCAGCCTTTGCGGCGGCGATGATTGCGGCCTCGCCCGCGCCCGCCGAGGGACCGTAGGCGATATTGGCCGCAACCGTATCATTGAACAGCACCACATCCTGACTCACCAGGGCAAGATTGGCGCGCAGGCTGGCGAGGGTCAGCGTCTGCGTATCGATGCCGTCGAGCAGAATGCGCCCGGCGCTGGGTTGATAAAAGCGTGGAAGCAGATTGGCCAGTGTGGTTTTTCCGCCGCCCGAGCTGCCCACCAGGGCGATCGTTTCCCCCGGCGCAATGCTCAGGTTGATGTCGGTCAGCGCCGGCCGGGTAGCGTTCGGGTAGGAAAAACACAAGTGCTCGAAATCGATCCTGCCCCGCGCCCGCGCCAGGACCTGCGTGCCCTGATCTTCCTCGGGTGTTTCGTCGATGACTCCGAACACGCTCTCGGCGGCCGCGAGCCCGCGCTGCAGCGAAGCATTGACCCCGGTCAGCCGTTTGAGCGGCGAGAGCAGCATCAGGGTGGCGGTCATGAAGGAGACAAAACTGCCCACGGTCACCCCGTCCGTGCCGCTTTGCTGGGTGGAATAGTAGACAATGACCGCGACGGCGATCGCGGCACATACCTGCACCAGGGGCACCGATGCCCCGGCGGCGATGGTCTGGCGCATGGAGAAATCGCGCATGCGCTTGATCGCGGCGCCGAAGTGGCGTTTTTCGTACTCCTGCCCGCCGAATACCTTCACCACCTTGTGGCACTCGATCGCCTCGTCCAGCACATGGGTGATATCCCCCATCGCAAACTGCGCGTTGCGGCTTGCCTCGCGCAGGCGCTGGCTGAACATGCGGATCAGGACGGCGATGATCGGACCGATTACCAGGGTGATCAGCGACAGCTTCCAGTCGAGGTAGAACATCCAGGCGAGCAGGCCCAGCACGGCAAAGCTGTCGCGCACCAGGGTCGTCAGCACGGTGGTCGCGGCCGCGATTATGCCGGTCACATCATAGGACACCTTGGAAATCAGCGCGCCCGAGGAAGCGTTGTCGTAATAGCGCGTAGGCAGGCAGACCATGCGATCGAACATCGCGGCGCGCAAATCGAGCACGACGTGGTTGGACACCCAGCTGAGCGCATAGTCACTGACAAAACCGAACACGCCGCGCACCAGGAATAATCCAACCAGGGCAAATGGGATGTAACGGATGGTGGTGGGGTCCTTGTCGACGAAGCTGCCGTCGAGCAGGGGCTTCATCAGCGCCGGAAGCAGGGGCTCGGTCGCCGCCACCAGCACCATGGCCAGTAGCGATAGCGCGAACATGCGCCAGTACGGCGCCACATAGCGCAGCAGGCGCAGGTAAAGGACCCGGCTCTTGATCTCGGCAACGACCATTATCGGAACCGTGGCATGATGGAAAAATAGGTAATTCTATCAGAGCCCTAAACCCTGCCCCCGGCGTTCGCGCGAGCGCACGCCGCCGCGCTAGCGCGACTTCTCTTGCAGCAGGTCGGAATAAAGCCGCGTCAGTCGCCGGGCCATGCCCTCCAGCCCACAGGCTTCGACCCTTAGCCGCGCCGCCACACCCATGCGTGGCGCCTGCCCCGGCGCCGCTGCCAGCTTCAGGCAACGCGCCAGCTCCACCACGTCGAGCGGATCGTGGCATACATAGCCCTCGACGCCGCTGTCGACAAATTCAGCCGCCCCGCACTGCAGGCTGGTGATAAGCGGCAGGCCGCTGGCCATGGCCTCGAGCGCAGCATTGGGAAAGGGGTCATAGAGGGTGGGCAGAACGAAACAATCTGCCATGCCGTACCAGGGCTGGACCTCATCCTGAGCGCCGGCGAAATGCACCCTGGCTGAGAGTCCGGCTTGCGCAGCGCTCCGCTGCAGGCGCGCAAGCTCTTTGTCCGTCCCCACAACCACCAGATGGGCTTCGCGCACAGCTTCCATGGCGCGCAACAGCTGCGGCAGTCCCTTGCGCCTGAAACCAGACCCGACAAACAAGAACACCGTGCTCGCGTCCGCGATGCCCAGTTCTTCGCGCTTGCGTTCGCGCCAGATCTGGCGCAGTCCGGGATGGTAGGCGGCGAGATCGACACCGCTGTATATCACCTGCAGCTTCGCTTCGGACAGGTCAAAATGACGGCGCAATTCCTGCTTCACCATATTCGAGTTGCAGATGACTGCGCGCAAACGCGGACTTTGGAACAGACGCCGCTCCGCCGCCAGCGTATACCAGTGATAGGGATTGAGCGTAAGCGCGACGCGCTCCCACAGGCCGGCCGCGCGTTTGCGGTTGATGAGCCACTGGCGATGCACGCCGTCGCCGGCCCGGTAGATGTCGCAGCAGGCGATGCGCTCGTGCGACTGCACCAGATCGAAGTTGCGCGATTTCACTGCGCCGCAAACGGCGCGGGCAAAACTCCAGTCGCGCCACACGCGGCCAAGGTAGAACGGGTCGCAGCGGATCATGCGCCCCTCCCTTTGCGCTCCGGCGCAGTCCTGCGCGCCCTCGCCTGGCTGGCTCCCCAACCAGCTCCGCGTGAGCAGGCTCAGCTCCACATCCTGCGCGGCAAGCGCCGTGATGGCGCGCTCGACAAAGCGCTCCGCACCGCCATAGGGATTGTAGCGCTGACGGATAAGCGCGAGCTTCATCGCGCCTTTTCTGCCTGCGCGCGGAGCGAATCCATCAGCGCGACTGCAGCGCCTGTACCGCCTGCAGCACCGCTGATACCGGCAGGGTCGTCAAGCAATCGCTCAGCTTGCCGCCGCCGCAACCGTCGTTGCCGCAGGGGCGGCAGCTGTGATCTGAGGCGATGACGCGGTGCGGCACCTGCCAGGGACCCCAGTTGAACTCCCCGCTGGGGCCGAACAAGGCCACCACCGGGGTTTGCATCGCGCTGGCGATATGCATGGGCGCAGAATCGACGCCGATAAAAAGCTTGGCCTTGCGCGTAAGCGCGCCCAACTGCTTCAGCGTGAGCTTGCCCGAGACATCTGCGAACGGTGCCGCCACCAGAGCGCCAATGCGCCGGACGAGTTCGAGCTCGTTCGTATCAGGAGCCGCGCTGACCACCACCCGTTCCCCCTGTGCGTGCAGCTTGTCGATCAAGCCGGCGTTTTTCTCGACGGACCAGCACTTGAATTGCCAGCGCGAGGCCGGATGCAAGTGAATATAGCCACCCGGCGCCAGTCCGAGTTCGCCCAGCATGGCCTGCACTTCGTTTTCCGCTTCCTCCCCGGGCACGAAACTCAGGCCGCGTTCCTGCTCGCCCGGCTGCAGGCCGATGCGGCGCAGCGCATCCAGATTCTGCTCGACGACATGCCGCCGGCCGTTACTGGGCAAGGGGTAGAGGTGGCTGAAACCCGCTTTCCACCAGCGCCGCGCCCTGGGGTAAGCGGCAGCGACGCGGTAACGCGGGCCGAGCAGCCGCGCCAGCCATGCGCCGCGGGGATGTTCCGTGAGATGAATCAGCAAATCGTAGTCGCGGCTGCGCAACTGCTGCAGCACCCCCGCTTCCGCGCGCGCCCTATCCATCCAGCCTAGGGTCTTCCAAGCGCGGTCGATACCGAATACGCGGGATACCGCGGGATTTCCGCTCAACATGGACGCAGTATCGGCATACACCAGCGCATCGACCTCCAAATGCGGGGCATGCGCTTTGAGTACGGAGAACACTGGCGAGGCAAGCAGAACATCGCCGTGATGGCGCAGCTTGGTCACCAGTACGCGACGCACGCTTTGCAGATCAACCGGGTCCTTCAGCATGCCCGCACGATAGCAGAGAAATCGAGAGCGGTGAATTGGGACCGGGCAATTTCGAATGTGCAAAGTTGCGCGGACAAGAAGCCGTCCGCGCTGATCGTCGATTGCGCACGGATGAAAAACACATCCGTGCGCAATCGACGATCTCGTATAAAAACCCAGCGCCATCCCTGGTTTTTATTCATAACCGAGGTTTCTGTACGGATGCTTTTTATCCGCACAGAAACCTCGGTTGGCGCGCGCAGCGCGCAACAGTTTATTTGCGCCGGGCGCGCGCCTCGGCCAGGTGCTCGCACATCTATTCGGCACCCTCGAGTATGCGCGGCGTATTGCGGCTGATGATATCGGCATGGATTACAAACAGATTGCCGCGTGCGACGGCCTTGAGGCGCGGCCATTTTTTCCATGCATCCAGTTCTACGCTCTGGCCGGCTTCGGCGGTCCCGCTGCCGATCGCCTCCGGATCGGCCGCGAGCACCGCTTCGGTCGAGATTTCCGGCGTCAGCGCGTTCAATCCGGCAAATACGTTTTGACCGCCGCACAGCTCGATCACGTCGCTGATGAGATGCGCGCCGTTGATGGTCAGCAGCGGCTTGTCCCAGATCTGGTAAAACAGCGTCACCGGCGCGCGACTGGCGTAACGCCGGCGCAGCTCGGCCAGGCGCTCGGTGAATGCCTGCGCCGCCGGTAGCGCCACCGCTTCGGTGCCGGCCAAGCGCCCGAGTTGCGTGATCGCACGCGCGATATCTGGAAGCCGGCGCGGCTCGTTGTAGTACACGGGAATGCCCAGCCGCAGCAATTTATCCAGCTGGCGCTGTGCATTGCCATACTGCCACACCACCACCAGGTCCGGCTTGAGAGCGACAATGCGCTCCAGATCAAGTTGCGCGTTGTCGCCGATGCGCGCAATACGCCGCGCTGCCGGCGGGAAATTGCTGTACTCGACCGTACCGACGATTTTTCCGCCGGCACCGGCCGCGAACAGCAATTCGGTCATATGCGGCGTCAGACTGATGATGCGCTCGGCCGGCTGTTTGAGCGCCAGGCTGCGGCCGGCGTCATCGATGACCTGTATCTCGGCCGCGGTCGCTGCGCCGCGTGGCGCAAGCAGGGCGACGAGCAGGCAACAGCAATACGCCCTGCGCAGCAGTTCGCTTCGTTTCACCGTCCTGTCCGCGCCCATATCAGTCCGGCACGTACAAGGTGCGCCCCGCAGCTTCGACGCGTGTCACGCGATGCCCGAACGCAGCCAGCAGTGCCGCCTCGCTCATCACCTCCCGTATCGGTCCATGCAGCACCGTCGCCTCCCTTGTCAGCAGCAGGGCGTGACTGGCAAAACGCGCCGCGAGGTCGAGGTCATGCACCGTGAATAGCACGCCCTTGGCGTGTTCCCGGGCGAGCATGACCAGATGCTCCAGCACCATCACCTGATGATGCAGGTCCAGGTGCGACACCGGTTCGTCCAGCAGCAACAGTGGCGCATCCTGGGCGCACAGCGCTGCCAGCGCCCCGCGCTGGCGTTCACCGCCGGACAGCGTCCGCCCGTCGCGCTGCTCGAAAC
>CAKKSJ010000212.1 GCA_919902965.1 Burkholderiales bacterium | reverse complement strand
GCCATCCGGCAGCTTCAGCATTTGTAATATATTGGCGATGCAGCAGATCTGGTACATGTCCTCGGCGGCGGGCTCGTCCTTGGCCGCGGATTTCTGCGCCGCCAGCATGATGCTCTTGCCTGCTTCCATCGCGATTTCCATCGCCTTGATCGACTTCGGGCGGCCGACAAACAGCGGAATCACCATGTGCGGGAAGACCACGACGTCGCGCAAGGGCAGCAGCGGGAACTGGGTCAGTTCGGAGGAATATTCAGTAGCGGACATGGCGGTACCTTAGCGGGATGTTCAATGGTAGATGGGGACGGGGGACATTAGTTCAACCCCGCCGGTGTTCTCAGGAAAGAGAACCTGCGACCTTGGGCGAATCGGAGTAGATCAGCAGCGGCTTGCCTTCTCCGAGGACAGTCGCCTCGTCAATGACCACTTTGCTGACATTTTCCATGGTCGGCAATTCATACATCGTATCGAGCAGCACCTGCTCGAGTATGGAGCGCAAACCGCGGGCACCGGTCTTGCGCGCAAGCGCTTTCTTCGCTATCGCTGAAAGCGCCGCGGGTCGTGCTTCCAATTCCGCGCCTTCCATGCTGAACAGGCGCTGGTACTGCTTGATCAGCGCGTTCTTGGGCATGGTGAGAATCTGGATCAGCGCCGGCTCGTCCAGCTCTTCCAGAGTGGCGATCACGGGCATGCGCCCGACGAATTCCGGAATCAGGCCGTATTTGATCAAGTCCTCGGGCTCCACCGCACGCAGCACCGCGGTGATGTCCTTGCTGTCCTTGAGACTGCGCACCTCGGCGCCGAAGCCGATGCCGCTCTTCTCGGAGCGGTTGCGAATGATTTTTTCCAGGCCGTCGAAAGCGCCGCCGCATACGAACAGGATATTGGTCGTATCCACCTGCACGAAATCCTGATTGGGATGTTTGCGGCCGCCCTGCGGCGGCACCGAGGCGACGGTGCCTTCGATCAGTTTGAGCAGCGCCTGCTGCACGCCCTCGCCCGATACGTCGCGGGTAATCGACGGATTGTCCGATTTTCTGGAAATCTTGTCGATCTCGTCGATGTAGACAATGCCGCGCTTGGCCTTGTCCACGTCGTAATCGCAGTTCTGCAGCAACTTCTGGATGATGTTCTCAACGTCTTCGCCGACATAACCCGCCTCGGTCAGGGTGGTCGCGTCGGCGATGACGAAAGGCACGTTCAGCAAGCGCGCCAGCGTCTGCGCGAGCAGGGTTTTACCCGATCCGGTCGGCCCGATCAGCAGAATGTTCGACTTGGACAGCTCGATCTCATCGCTTTTCGACAGGTGTTTGAGCCGCTTGTAATGGTTGTATACCGCAACCGAAAGTATCCGCTTCGCGGATTCCTGGCCGATAACGTATTCGTGCAGAATGTCGCAGATTTCCTTCGGCGTCGGCAGGTCGGATTTTGCCGACTTGCCTGACTTGTCGGTGCTGGTTTCCTCGCGAATGATGTCATTGCACAGCTCGATGCATTCGTCGCAAATGAACACCGACGGGCCGGCGATAAGCTTCCTTACCTCGTGCTGGCTCTTGCCGCAGAAGGAACAGTAGAGAAGCTTTTCGCCGGTGGTTTTATCGGTCATTGATGCCTCATTTCTGTGCGTCGGCGCGATTGCTCAGGACATTGTCCACCAAACCGTATTTCACTGCTTCGTCTGCCGACATGAAATTGTCCCGGTCGGTATCGTGCGCGATGGTCTCCACGCTCTGGCCGGTATGCTGGGCCAGCATCTCGTTCAGCCGGCCGCGCAAATACAGGATTTCTTTCGCGTGGATCTCTATATCCGAGGCCTGTCCCTGGAATCCGCCCATCGGCTGATGGATCATGACACGCGAATTGGGCAGGCAAAAACGCTTGCCCTTGGTCCCCGCTGCAAGCAGAAACGAACCCATGCTGGCGGCCTGGCCCACGCACAGCGTGCTGACGTCGGGTTTGACGAACTGCATGGTGTCGTAAATGGCGAGTCCGGCGGAGACCGAACCGCCTGGAGAATTGATATAGAACGAGATGTCCTTGTCGGGGTTTTCCGACTCCAGGAACAGCAACTGCGCGACGATCAGGTTGGCGGTCATCTCGTTCACCACACCAACCAGGAAAACGACCCGCTCCTTGAGCAAGCGCGAGTAGATATCGTAGGCACGCTCGCCGCGTCCGCTCTGCTCGATCACCATGGGAATCAGGCCCAGGCCCTGCGGTCCTTCGAAATCAGCCTGTGGCTGCATCCATCCCGCCATTTGCGGCTTCCAGCCCGGCTGCATCATGCCGATTTACCCATAAATTCATCGAAATTCACCGCCTTCTCCTCTACCTTGGCCTGTGAAAGCACCCAAGCGACGACATTCTCTTCCAGTGCCAGGCTTTCCATCTCGGACAGGCGCTGCGGCTGTGAATAAAGCCATTTTACCACCTCATCCGGCTGCTCGTAGCTCTCGGCCTGCTCCTGCACCAGCGCGCGCACCTGCTCCGGCTTGGCTGCAAGACCATGCGCCTTGACCAATTCGGCGATGATCAGGCCCAGTGATACGCGCCGTTGTGCCTGCTGTTCGAACATCTCGGGGCCAATCGGCAATTGCTCCATTTTCATGCCGCGCGCCTCCAGGTCGGCGCGCGTCGTCTGAACCAGGTGCTGCGTCTCCATCTCGATCAGCGCCTTGGGCAAATCGATCTTGGTGGCATCGAGCAGTACCTGCATTGCCTTGTTCTTGATATCGGCCCGGGTGCGTTTCTTCACCTCGCGCCCGATATTCGCCTTGATCTCGGCGCGCATCCTGCTCAAGTCGCCATCGGCTACGCCCAAGGAACGCGCGAATTCCGCATCAACTTCGGGAAGATGCGCCTCCTCCACCTTTTTAACGGTCAACTCGAAACCGGCGGTTTTCCCCGCCACGTCCTTGCCGTGATAATCCGCCGGGAACGTCAAATCGAAAGTCTTGCTTGCGCCTACAGCAAGCCCCAGGGCATTGGCCTCGAATTCGGGCAGCATCTGTTTTTCGCCCAGCACAAAGACAAAATCGCTGGCTTTTCCGCCGGCAAACTCGACACCGTCTATCTTGCCCAGAAAATCTGCAGTTACACGATCCCCTGCTGCCACCGCCCGCTCCACGGCGTGAAAATGCCGGCGTTGCTTGCGCAGGACTTCCAGGGTCTTGTCGACCTCGGCATCGCCTACGCTGAGCGCGGCGCGCTCGATCTTGCTCTCGCGTATGTCGCCTGGAACCACTTCCGGATAAATCTCGAACGTGGCGCTGAATTCTATGTTTTTGGCGTCCGCCTCGCCTGACTTAGGCTCGATGCGCGGATAGCCGGCCACCTTGAGGTTCTGCTCACGCACCGCATCGCTGAAGGCTTTCTGCACGGCGTCGCCGACAACCTCCGAGCGCACCTGCGGGCCGTATTGCTGGGCAACCAGTTTCAGCGGCACCTTGCCCGGTCGAAAACCCGCCATGCGCAAGGTGCGGGAAAGCTTTTTCAGACGCTCGCCGACCTGTTTTTCGATATCCTCGACCGGAACCGCCATACTTAGACGGCGCTCGAGCGAGCCTAAATTCTCTAAACTTGTTTGCATCAATTTCCCTCAAAGTCGGCAAAAAAACCGGGGGAATCGAAAGGAATCATCGCCCTTGTCGTTACCCGCTCTCGAAACTGCATGGCCTGGTGCCCAGGAAGGGACTCGAACCCCCACACCTTACGGCGGCAGGACCTAAACCTGCTGCGTCTACCAATTCCGCCACCTGGGCGCTTCACTGGCGGATATTACCGAAAAAATAGACGCGTTCAGCGCCTATATCGCCTGCGCCCGCCATTTCCGCCACCTGCGTGCGAGTGCAATTTTACGCGATTTCACCCTATACTGTCAGCCCGAGTTTTGCCAAATATTCAAGAATTTCAAGCTAATGTCCGTGGGTCACTACGAGAATTTCCCAGTTGCCTCGGTACTGCTGCCGGCTGCGTTTCGCTATCCGGTTTCGGTGATCTACCGTTTTGCCCGAACTGCGGACGATTTCGCAGATGAAGGTGATCTGCCTGCAGCCGAGCGGCTCGCGCAATTGGATGCTTATCGTCAGGAACTCGGGCAACTGAAGGCGGGCGCCGGGTCGCAGCAGCCGCTTTTTGTGGAACTCGGACAGATCGTGCATCAATACAGCCTGCCGCTGCAGCTGTTTCACGACCTGCTGGACGCCTTCGCGCAAGACGTAGTCAAAAGCCGCTACGCCGACTATGCCGAGTTGGGCGATTATTGCCGCCGCTCGGCCAATCCTGTCGGCCGCCTGCTGCTGTATGTATTCAGTGCCGCAACTGAACAAAACCTCAGGCATTCGGATGCGATTTGTACCAGCCTTCAGCTGATCAACTTCTGGCAGGACGTGGAAATAGACTGGCGCAAAGACCGTGTCTACCTGCCGCAGAACGAGATGCAGCGATTCGGCGTGAGTGAACGCGAAATCGCCAGCGGCGAGGTTTCGGGATCGTGGCGGGCGCTGATGCGATTTCAGGTGCAGCGCGCGCGCGCGCTTATGATTTCTGGCGCGCCCCTGGGGCGTGCGCTGCCTGGCCGCATCGGTCTGGAAATCCGCACTATTGTCCAGGGCGGTCTGCGTATACTGGAAAAAATAGACAAGGCGCAGGGCGACGTCTACCATCACCGTCCAGTGCTGCGCGCTTACGACTGGCCCGTGCTGATCGCCAGAGCAATGATCAATTAACAGCTAGTGGCGCCTTGCGGGGTTTGTACCGCGACAAACTGAGATCCTCGATAATGCCCGCGAATCCAGACGAATACTGTCAACAGACGGCAGCACAGAGCGGATCGAGTTTCTACTACTCCTTCCTGTTTCTTCCGCCGCAGCGCCGCCGCGCCATCACTGCGCTCTATGCCTTCTGCCGCGAGGTGGACGACATCGTCGATGAGTGCACCGATCTAGGCGTGGCGCGCACCAAGCTCGCCTGGTGGCGGCAGGAACTCGCGCGGCTTTACGCCGGCGAACCGCAGCACCCGGTGGCACGCGCACTACAGCCCGCGATCCAGCCTTTCGGCATCAAACAGGAATACATGATCGAGATACTCGACGGCATGGAAATGGATCTGAGCCAGAACCGCTATCTCGATTTCGCGGCATTGGAACAATACTGCCACCGCGTCGCCGGCGTGGTGGGGCTGCTTGCGGCCTCCATTTTCGGCTATCGCGACGAGCGCACGCTTGTCTACGCGCACACCCTGGGCCTGGCATTTCAGCTGACCAATATCATCCGCGACGTCGGCGAGGACAGTCGCAAGGGACGCATTTACCTTCCCCTCACCGAACTGCAGCAGTTCCAGGTCGGCGCGGCCGACATCCTGCACGGGCGCCAGACCGAGAATTTCGTCAGTCTGATGCGGTTTCAGATCGAACGCGCCGAGCGCTACTACAACACGGCGTTCGAACAGTTACCCCAAACGGACCGCAAGGCGCAGCGTCCCGGCTTGATCATGGCTGCGATCTACGGCGCCCTGCTCAGGGAAATCGCAGACGATGGCTGCAAGGTGCTCAGCCAGCGCACCGCGTTGACGCCCGTGCGCAAACTGTGGATCGCATGGAAAACCTGGATCACGGCGTGAATGTGGCCATCATCGGCGCCGGCTGGGCCGGGCTGGCCGCAGCCGTGGCGCTGGCGCAGGCAAACATCCGCGTCAGCGTATTTGAAGCAGCCCGGCAAATGGGCGGTCGCGCGCGTTCGGTCGAAATCGAAGGCATGGCGCTGGACAACGGCCAGCACGTCCTGATCGGCGCTTACAGCGAAACCCTGCGTCTGATGCAAACGGTCGGCGCCGACCCGAAGCAGTTGCTCGCGCGCCTGCCGCTCGCCATCGAATATCCGGGCAAGTTCAGCTTGCGCGTGCCGCGTCGTCCCGCGCCCCTGCATCTTGCCGAAGCCCTGCTGACCGCCAGCGGGCTGTCCTGGGGCGAGCGCATCGCCGCGGTGCGCTTTATCAAGGCTATGCGCAGCAAGGCTTATCGCATTCCCATCGACATGCCGGTCGCCGCGCTGCTCGCGCAGCATAGGCAAACGGGAGCGCTCGCGCGTTATTTATGGGAGCCCTTGTGCGTGTCCGCGCTCAATACCCCGGCGACCTCGGCCTCGGCGCAAACCTTCCTGAACGTGGTACGCGATGGTCTGGACGGGGCCTGCGAGGCCAGCGATTTTCTGATCCCGCGCGCAGACCTGGGTAAACTGTTTCCCGAGCCGGCAGCCGCATTCGTGCGTGCCAACGCGGGCACGGTGAAACTCGGAACAGCGGTGCGCACACTGGATAAAACCGAGCTAGGCTTTGTGCTGGATGCCGACCCGCAGCCTTACAGCCACGCGATACTCGCAGTGGGGCCGCATCAGATCGACACCCTGCTTGATCGCTTCGAGAAGCTCGCGCCCTTGCGCCAGAGTGTGGCCGCGCTCGCCTACGAGCCGATTTACACCTGCTATCTGCAGTACCCGCGGGACGTATCGATGCCGCGGCCGATGACGGGTTTCGATGGCGGCAGCATCCAGTGGCTATTCGACCGCGGCCGGCTGAATGGGACGGCGGGACTGCTCGCAGCAGTGATCAGCGCGCGCGGCGCGCATCAAGGCAGCAGCCAGGACCTGCTTGCAAACGCCATCCACCGTGAGTTGTCCATTTTCCTGCCCGGCTTGCCTGCGCCCCTCTGGTCACGCGTCATCGCGGAAAAGCGCGCCACCTTCTCCTGCCGTCCCGGCCTTGTCCGGCCCGCGAACCAGACAGGGGTCGAACATCTATACCTGGCGGGGGACTACACCGCCAGCGACTATCCGGCCACACTGGAATCGGCCGTGCGCAGCGGCACGCTTGCCGCCAGACTCGTTCTGCAAAGCTAGCGCAGACGCGCGACGGCATCCTCGACCCGGTCGCAGGCGACAATTTCCAGGCCGCCAATCGACTGCCGGGGCGAATTCGCCCTGGGGATGATCGCCTGGGTAAAGCCGAGTTTGGCCGCTTCGCGCAAGCGGTCCTGGCCGCGCGGTGCGGGGCGGATTTCCCCCGCCAGGCCTACCTCGCCGAACACCACCAGCTTTTGTGGCAGCGGCAGGGAACGCAGCGAGGACACGATCGCAAGCAGCACCGCCAGGTCCGCGGCCGGTTCGCTGATTTTCACCCCGCCCACCGCGTTGACAAACACATCCTGGTCGAAACAGGCAATGCCGGCATGCCGGTGCAACACGGCCAGCAACATGGCCAGCCGGTTCTGTTCTAGCCCCACCGAGAGTCGCCGCGGATTGGGAGCGTGGGCCGCATCGACCAGCGCCTGGATCTCGACCAGCAATGGGCGCGTACCTTCCTGCGTCGCAAGCACGCAGGAACCCGGCACTTGGCCGTCGTGCTGCGACAGGAACAGCGCCGAAGGGTTGGATACGCCCTTCAAGCCCTTGTCGGTCATGGCGAACACGCCCAGTTCGTTCACCGCACCGAAGCGATTCTTGAACGCGCGGATCAGGCGAAAGCTCTGGTGCGTATCGCCCTCGAAATAGAGCACCGTATCGACGATATGCTCGAGCACCCGCGGTCCGGCGAGCGCGCCTTCCTTGGTGACGTGCCCGATGAAAACAATGGTGGTGCCGGTCTGCTTGGCCAGACGCGTCAGTTGCGCCGCGCATTCCCTCACCTGCGCCACCGATCCCGGCGCTGAAGACAGGGCATCGGAATAGAGCGTCTGGATGGAATCGATGACCACGATTTCCGGCTTTGCTTCGGCTAGCACCGCCTGAATTCTTTCGAGATTGATTTCGGCCAGCAATTGCAGTCCGCCGCATTCCAGTCCCAGGCGGGTGGAACGCAGCGCCACCTGTTCGGCCGACTCCTCCCCGCTTACGTAGACCGCCAGTTGCGCCACGCTCATCGCGGCAAGCGCCTGCAACAACAGGGTAGACTTGCCGATGCCAGGATCACCGCCGATCAGCACCACCTGCCCCGCAACCAGCCCGCCGCCCAGCACGCGATCGAATTCGGTCACCCCTGTCGTCATGCGCGGCGCCTCGCGCGCGCTCACCTCGGCCAGCTTTTGCAGCCTGGAGGCGGCCGCGACGCTTTTGTAGCGGTGTGTCGATGCCGCCTCGGCCGCGGTTTCGATCAGCGTATTCCAGGCGGCGCAACTCGGGCACTGGCCCTGCCATTTCGGCGCGCTGCCGCCGCACTCGGTGCAGGTGTAAATGGATTTTGGTTTGGCCATGGTCGCGTTCCGTCGCTGCCTCAGACCCGGTAGTTGGCCAGTACCTGATGCAAGGTGTCCTGCCAGCCTTTCGCCTTTGCGTCGCCTTCGTCCAATACCTGAACGGCGCCGTTGCGGTCCTTAAGTATCGTCTGATCTCCCCTTCAGGACTCGAACTCTGCGCGCGGCAGGCCGCATTGCCGGATGATCGATTGAAGAGTGCCGATCTTCAATTCGTCATGATCTGGCACCGGAACCGTGGTGCCGCCGGCAGACGTGCGACGTTGCATCACCACGTGGCTGCCGCGCCTTCTCACCTCCACGAAGCCGTGACGGGCGAGAATCCTGCAGACTTCCTTGCCGGAGAGAACGGCAAGTTTAGCCATGCACTGCTTCGAAACGTGTCACATAGACTTCGCCGTGCTGCCGTTTTACGATCTCCTGCGGGTCGGCGCATTCGATAAACAGTTCCACGGCTTCCTTCAGATTCGCGGTCGCCTGCTCGATGCTCGCGCCCTGGCTGGCGACGTCGAGTTCAGGGCATAGCGCCACGTACATGTCGCCTTCCTTTTCCACGATCGCGGTATAGCTGTGCATTGCCATGATGACCTCTATTTGAGATTGAACGGCACCAGCATCGGCATTGTTGTTATCCTTTCAGGGCTGAATCATACCGCGCTTTCAGACCTCCACGACCGGCACCCGCGCGGCCAATGCGCACAGCAACTCGTAGCTGACGGTGCCGGCGCAGGTGGCGACCTCATCGGCCGACAGCCCTTCACCCCACAGGATCACCGGGCTGCCGACCCGGGCTTGCGCAGTGGCGCTCAGGTCCACGCATAGCATGTCCATCGATACGCGGCCCGCCGTATGCGTGCGCACCCCCGCGACCAGAACCGGGGTGGCGCGATCCAGCCAACCCGGCGCGTGGCGCGGATAACCGTCAGCATAGCCGCAGGCGACCACGCCTATGCGCATCGACCGCAGCGCCTCGAACCCGCCACCGTAACCGACGCGATCGCCGGGTTTGAGATCCTGAATCGCGATGATCTCGCTCGCCAGCGTCATCGCCGGCACCAGGCCCAGCTCTGCCGCGCTCTGCTCGGCGAAGGGCGAGCAGCCGTAGAGCATGATGCCCGGCCGTACCCAGTTCGC
>CAKKSJ010000211.1 GCA_919902965.1 Burkholderiales bacterium | reverse complement strand
TGAGCTGCTGGTCGGCCGGTGGACAACTGGAGCAGCCCTCGGAAGTGTAGAGCTCGACCAGCGCGGCTGTCTCGAGCCCGCTGCGTACATCGCAGGCTGCAAAAACAGTCAGCGGCAGCGCCAGCGAAGACGCCGCGACCAAGGTGTAGAGGGCGAATCGGCGCAAATTCATAGGTCAGATGCCTTTCAGATGTATGGGTCAGCCACGCATTGCGCGCCGGGAGCGGCGCATTTGATGCGCTCTGTAAGCTAGTTCGCGGCTAAGCGGCGAGCGGTTACACCGAGCGTGCAATTCAAATGCAGGCCGCAGCTATCGGTCGGCTCTGCCGCTACTTGTGGCCCCAGATCTCCCGCACCCGCGCATCCCTGCCGCAGCCATTACGGTAGTAGGCATAGCGGATTGGATTTTTCGTGTAGTAATCCTGGTGATATTCCTCGGCAGGATAGAATGCCGAGGCGGCGGCGATTTCCGTAAATACCTGCTTCAGCGTGCCGCTTTTGAGCAAGGCGTCGCGGCTGGCTTCGGCGATCTTGCGCTCGGCCTCATTCTGCCAGTAGATTCCACTGCGATACTGCGTACCCACGTCGCAAAATTGCCTATCCTTCACCGTCGGGTCGATATGGCGCCAGAAGTAGTCGACCAACTGTTGATAACTCACTTTCGCCGGATCATAGCTCACACGCACGGCCTCAGTATGTCCGGTGCCGCCCGCGCTGACCTGATGGTAGGTGGGATTCGCGGTCTTGCCGGCGGTATAACCGGATTCGGTCGCGAGTACACCCGGCAGCTTGTCGAAGTCCGCTTCCAGACACCAGAAGCAGCCACCGGCAAAAACCGCGCTCGCTGCGGCCAGCGTGCTGCCCGCGGGTTTGGCCGGCTGAGCGCCGGCCGAGAAACCGACGCTGGCCAGGGACAGCAATACAGTGGCCGCAAATCCGGCTAGCCCCGATCTGGTCTTCATGTCAGCAGCTCCGGCAGCTTGGCGGCGCGCGGCACGAATTGCAGCGCGACGCCGTTGTTGCAATAACGTTTGCCAGTCGGTTGCGGACCGTCATCGAAGATATGGCCCTGATGTCCGCCGCAACGCATGCAGTGGTACTCAGTGCGCGGAAAAATCAGTAAATAGTCAGTCCTGGTCGCCACGGCTCGCGGCAGCGACTGCCAGAAACTCGGCCAGCCGGTGCCGCTTTCGTATTTCTTGCCGCTGTCGAACAGCGGCAGCTTGCAGGCGGCGCAGACATAAGTTCCGTCACGCTTCTCCTGGTTCAGCGGGCTGGAACCGGGGCGTTCCGT
This sequence comes from Burkholderiales bacterium, assembly GCA_919902965.1. Taxonomy (GTDB): domain Bacteria; phylum Pseudomonadota; class Gammaproteobacteria; order Burkholderiales; family SG8-39; genus 2-12-FULL-64-23. Next base: position 8,548 of record CAKKSJ010000211.1, on the reverse strand, counting down.
GTCTTCCTCGAACAATACGCGATACGCCTGCTGCGGCAGCCGGGAAGCCCATTCGGCTTTGGACTTGCGCAGCAGCGGGCCGGCCGTTTCTTTCGCCAGCGTCGAGCCGGCATTGAATAGCGGCAATACGCATAAACCAAACAAATATTTAAATGATCGACGACGATCCATAACAACGATCTCCAGAAAACATTGACGCTGACAATGACATGACTGCGGCAGCCGCCGGTTCCACACCGTTTAAAATGCCTGCAAGCACACAAACAGGGTACACCCTGGCAGCTATGCGTTTTGCGTGTTGTGGTTGTTAGTTCGTCAGGTGTTGGCGAGTGGTTACACGCTGGTGCACAATTCGTCGACGACAAATCATTTTTCGACCAATTCGGCCGCGGCTGTAACCAAAGGCAACGATGCAGCGAATGCAAGACACAAGCCGGCTGAACGCGGGCGAGGAGAGGCTCAGGAATCTACTGATCCTCGGCCTCGCCGGCGACGAGCCGGCCTACCGCACGTTTCTGCAGGAACTGAGCGCGCATTTGCGCGCCTTCCTGAGGAGGCGTCTCGTCCGTTTGCCGGACGAGGTGGAGGATCTGGTGCAGGAATCGTTGCTGGCCATACACAATCAGCGTCACACCTACGACGCCGGACTGCCGGTGACGGCGTGGATACATGCGATTACGAAATACAAGCTCATTGATTTGCTGCGCCGGCGCGCGCGGCATGACTTGCTCAACGCGCCGCTGGACGGGGAGTTCGGGTTTGCGTCAGTCTCGGACACAGAGGCGGCGGATGCGCGCCGCGATCTGGGCAAGTTGCTGCAGCAATTGCCCGAGCGGCAACGCCTGCCCATCGTGCACATGAAGCTGGGGGGCCTTTCGGTGGCCGAAACCGCGCAGCTCACGGGCATGTCCGAATCCGCAGTCAAGGTGGGCGTGCACCGCGGCCTGAAGGCGCTGGCGGCGATAATCCGGGGCAAAGCATGAGAACCGACGATCTGGTGGCCATGCTGGCGACCGGCGCCGGCCCGGTGCAGCCGCACCAGGCGGTACGACGCTATGCGATTGCGCTGGTCTCAGGCGCCCTGGGGGCGGCACTGCTGATGGACGCCCTGCTTGGCCCGCGCCATGATTTTGCCGCTGCCGCCCTGCTGCCCATGTTCTGGGTAAAAATCGCGTTTGTAAGCAGCTTTGCTTTAGCCAGCTTGCTCGCGGCCGCGCGCCTGTCGCGGCCCGGTCTGTCGCTTGCCTGGGTGCCGGGCGCGCTGGCCGCGCCGGTACTCGCGATCTGGCTGCTCGCGGCAGTCGTGCTTCTGCGCGCCGACGCGGCGCAGCGCAAGTCTCTGTTCTTCGGCGATACCTGGAACTCCTGCCCCTGGCTGATCGCGATGTTATCCATGCCCGTATTTATCGCAGTGGTATGGGCGATGAAAGGGCTGGCTCCGACGCGCTTGCGCCTTGCGGGCGCCGCTGCCGGGCTGCTGTCCGGAGCCATAGGCACCATGGTGTATACCGTGCACTGTCCGGAGCTGGAAGCACCATTTATCGGCTTCTGGTATCTGCTCGGCATGCTCATCCCGACCGCCGTCGGCGCGCTATTGGGTCCGCGCCTGCTGCGCTGGTAGCAAGGTCGGCGTTTCGCCCGGGGCGTCCACTCCAGCGCGGGCGGCGCCGGATCTGCAGGATAGGATCGCCGATCCGCGTTACACTTGCGCCACGCAACTTGCTGGAACCCGGATGCGCTGGCGCATCACCTCGCTGCTGCTGAACCTCGCCCACGCGATTGATCACCTGATGCTGCTGGTGTTCGCGACTGCGGTATCGTTTATCGCACACGACTTCGGCGTTGGGCGCTGGGAGGATCTCATGCCCTACACCACCGGGGCCTTCCTGATGTTCGGCATCGGATCCCTGCCGTCGGGACGCTTGGGAGACCTGTGGGGCCGGCGCGCGATGATGCTGGTCTTTTTCTTCGGCATGGGCGCTTCCGCCATCCTGATCGCGCTCACCCAAAATCCCTGGCAACTGGCGCTGGCTTTGAGCCTGATGGGCGCTTTCGCTTCGATCTACCACCCGGTGGGCATTCCAATGCTGCTGCGGCACACGCAAAAACCGGGCATCACCATAGGCGTCAACGGCATGGCCGGCAATCTGGGTATTGCCGCGGCGGCCATATCGACTGGATTCCTGATTCAATATGCGGATTGGCGTACGGCCTTCGTCGTTCCGGGACTCATTTCGATAGCCTGCGGCCTGCTGTTCATGAAAATAGCGCCGGCCGAGCAGAGCGCGCCCGGAAAACAGACCGTCAGGCAGATTGAGCTTCCGCGGGCCACGCGAAACAGGGTATTTCTGGTTATGACCATGCTGGCCATTACCTCCAGCATCCTGTTCAATTTCACCACCAACGGTAATGGTGAACTGCTCAAGGCGCGGCTGCCGATTCTGATAGAGCAGCCGGCCTTGCTCGGAATGCTGCTCGCGGCGGTGTACACGCTTTCGTCACTGTCGCAACTGGCGGTGGGGCGCCTGATAGACCGCTTTCCGATACGCAATATCATGCTGAGCATCATTGTCTGCCAGGGCCCGGTATTCCTGCTCGCCGCTTTCAGCCAAGGCTGGACGCTTTACGCGGCCATGGTCGTTTTCATGGTACTGGTGTTCGGCTCCATCCCGTTTACCGACGCGATTATTGCGCGTTTCGTCGACGACAGCATACGCTCGCGCGTGAGCGGCATGCGCCTGGCGGTTTCCTTCGGCGTGAGTTCCATGGCCGTCTGGGCGCTGGGACCGGCGGTGAAAGCGGCCGGGTTCGGCTCTGCCTTGCTGGTGCTGGGCGCGGTGGCGATCTGCTCATTCCTGATCGCCTGGCAATTGCCCAACGAAGAAAGCATCCGCAAAGCATCCGAGCTACCTAGTCCGCAAACCGCTTGAACGGCGTTTCCTTCAATACTGCGTGCGGTAAAATAAAGCCCATAGAAAAAAGAGGAGAGCAATACATGCGAGGTACGGTCATCGTAGCGTTTGCCCCGGATCGCGAGTACGAGTTGAGGCTTACCGCGGGCGACAAACCCCTGCCGACGGCGCAGGAATCCGAAATCTGGCTGTCGCAGCAATTTGAGGAACTAGGCTGCACGCCCAGGAGCCTGGTCGGAAAGGTACTCGCGCTGGACAAGGTGCTGGAAGTGGCCAGGGAGGCGGGCGAGAAGCGCTTCGCCGGGGACATCGCCTGGTCCGAACGCTACGCGCGCGCCGTGCTTGCTACCCTGAACCGCGAGAATGTGCGCGTCGACATCGCAGACAGCACCGTAGGTTAAGTCGCGGCTCAGCGCGCAGCGCGTCGACTCCGCTAAGGCGTTCAGGACTGTGCCTGGGCAAGCTGTTGCGCCAGCTGCTGCATGCGCACGGCGATGGATTTCAGCAACGAGGCCCCGAATGCAGGCTTGGCCTTGACCAGACCGAGGAAGTCGGTCCGGTTGATCGCCAGCAGTTTGCAGTCTGTCTCCGCCTTCGCAGAGGCCGCGCGCGCGGCGCGGTCGACCAGGGCCATTTCGCCGAATATCCCGCCTGATCCCACGCGCTCGACCACGCTGTCGCCCACCGAAATCGCAACATGGCCCTCCAGGACCACGTACATGAATGCGCCGACCGCGCCCGCGCTCATTATGAGCTTGCCCGCCGGAAACCCGGCGGGCTCCTGCGCGGCGAGTTCCCCCCGCAAACTGGCCAGCGTCTTTCGATCCAGGATATCGCTGCGTTCGGCGGGCGCGCCCTGCGCCTTGCCGGCCGCACCCAGCCTGGCGATGCTCTCGCGCAGGCGCTGAACCATGGTCCCCATAAGCATCAGGGCGAATTCGGGTTTCTTCTCCAGTGCGGCGTGGAACTGTTTTTCATCCAGGGACAGCAGTCGACAGTTGATCTTGGCCATCGCTGTCGCGCTCCGCGGCAGGCCCGCGATCACCGCCAATTCGCCGAACACCTGGCCGGGCTTTATGACGCCGAAAAATTTGTTTTGGATCATCAGGCCAATTTCGCCCTCCAGCAGGAGATACATCCTCGCGCCTTTGGAAAACAAGCCCCCGGCTTTCTCGTTTTCGGAGAAAATGGGTTTGCCGGCAGGTTTCTCTTCCACGGTTCCAGCGGAGCGAAAGAACTCCAGCGCCAGGGCCGGCTGATACAGCGGGCTAGGCGCGGTCACCTGAGCCGCGGCGCGTGCCGCTTGCGCCGCCGCCTCGGGGCGGGATGCAGGTTTGGCCGAAAAATCGAGATCATCCATGGATGAGGATATTTTAATCCTTAATTCGGCCGCCAGCGTAGTCTTGCCACCCGGCCGGCCTGGCGCACGCATAGAAAGCTTGATTGAACGGGGTAAGCGTCGGGTGCGCGCTTGCGGACGCGATCGCCGCGAGGAACTCCCTTGAACCCTGCACAGCGCAAGAATACGCGGCAGCGCACGCTCAGGCGAGCACCGGGAGGAGCAGTTTTGTGAGCGCTTGCTTTCGCTCTGCCGCAGCACCGACCAAGGCATAGCCCATCAGCTTTCCGGATTCATCTTCAAACCGAGCCTCGATCCCGCACGCGTCCCTGCGCACTTTCCACGCGCCTGAAACTGCGGGGGGAAGGCACACAACTACCGGAATCGCAGGCGTTTTCACCACCACGGGCATGGCGGAATAGACGACTGGTGTCGGCGCTCCGGCGAGCGTTTTCGCCAGCGCGCGCGCCGCCTGCATAATCGGCATCACATAGGGCAGTATCTGGCCGTCTACTTCAGCGCAATCACCCAGAGCATAGACATGCGCAGCGCTGGTCTGCAACATCCGGTCGGTGACAATGCCGCGATTGGTCTTCAGACCTGCGCGTTGTGCCAGCAGCGTGCGCGACCGGAGTCCGATCGCCGCAAGCACCACGTCGGCCGCCAGCGCGCTTCCATCCGCAAGATCGACGCGCAGTTCCGAGGCGACACGTGAAACGGCACGCGCCGTCGTCCCCAGATGCCAGCGTACGCCGGCGGCTTCAAGCGCACGCTGCACTTGTTCCGCGGCGGCCTCAGGCAACAGCCTGCCCAGCGGCCGCGCTGCTGGATCGATAAGGTGAACGCCGTAGCCGGCCGCGAGCAGATCGTTGGCAAATTCGCAACCGATCAAGCCCGCGCCCAGCAGCGCCACGGTTTTCTTTCCGAGTATGGCCTCGCGAAAGCGCGCATAAGCGGCGAGGTCGTTGATCTGCATCACCTCGTGCGCGGCATCTCCTTCCAGAGGCAGGGCGATCGGATCTGCCCCGAGCGCCAGCACCAGTTTCGCATAACGGATGGTTTTACCGCCCGTATGCAGAATCCGCCGCGTGGTATCTATGGCCTCGACCTCGGCAGCGGTGACGATTCGCGCATTGAGCTGGGTCGCCATCTGTTCCGCGCTTGCGCTCGCGATCTGCGCCGCGGTTTTCGCCGACGCCAGCGCGTTCGACAGCATGGGTTTGGAATAGAAGCTCCCCTCGTCACGGCTTAGAATCGTCAACTGCACCCTCGCATCGAGCTTGCGCAACTCGCGCGCAAGCGTGTAGCCCGCAAGCCCGCTGCCGACGATGACGATCGGGTCCGCATCGATAGCCGGTTCCACCTCAGGCCACCGTCTCGCCCGTCTCGACCATCTCGAAATCGGCCTTGGCCACACCGCAATCGGGGCAGGACCAGTCCGCAGGGATGTCTTCCCAGCGCGTAGCGGCGGGGATGCCGTCTTCCGGAATGCCCTTGGCTTCGTCATAGATGAAACCGCACACCACACATTGCCATGTCTTCATTTGCTTGCTCCTGTTGGTTTGATTTATCAGCGTTGCGCCTTGGCCAGCGCCGCCTTGTACTGATTAGCGTGGCGTTCCTCGACCTTGGCCAGCGCGGCAAAGCGCTTGGCCGCGATCTCCAGCGTGCGGCGGAAATTTTGCGCATGCTCTTTTGATTCGGCGATCTGCTGGTCGAATTCTTTCGCTGCCGCGCCATTGCCCTCTTCGACTGCAAGGTGGCGAAATTGCGGGTACATCTCGGTGTATTCGTAGGTCTCGCCTTCGATTGCGATCTCGAGCGCCTGCGCAGGACTGAGCCGTGCTTTCGGGTAGAGCAGGTCCAGGTGGCCGAATGCATGCTGCACTTCCTGGTCGGCGGTTTCCTCGAAGATGCGCGCAGTGGCTGCGTCGCCGGCTGCGCGCGCGAGCTTGGCAAAATAGCGGTACTTGATGTGGGCCATGCTCTCGCCCGCAAATGCGGCCTCGAGGTTTTTGATGGTCACGGATTCCGATTTCATGTCTGGCTCCTTTCGTTTGGGTTGAAGATGCTGCGGGATGAATTTTGAATGCTGGACATGATCGAGTCTAACGACTAATATTCATGGATCTAATCGAATAAATCGATATGGCTGCTCTACCCTCCCTGCGCCAGCTCGTCTATCTTGTGGCGCTGGCGGAACATCTCAATTTCACGCGCGCTGCCGCCGCCTGCTTCGTTACCCAATCCACGCTCAGCGCGGGACTAAAGGAACTGGAGGCGACGCTGGGCGCCTCCCTGGTGGAGCGCGACCGGCAGAGCATGCTCATGACCCCGCTGGGTATGGAGGTGGTCGAGCGTGCGCGAAGCTTGCTCGCCGCAGCCGAGGACCTGGCCGCGCTCGCGGCGTCCTCGGCCGAGCCGATGAGCGGTACCCTGCGACTGGGCGCGATTCCGACGATTGCGCCTTTCCTGCTGCCGCGCATCCTTCCCGGTCTGCGTGGCAAGTACCCGAAGTTGAAACTCTTGCTGCGCGAAGACCTCAGCGCCAATCTGCTGCAACGGCTTGCGGGCGGACAGCTCGATTTCGCGCTGCTGGCTCTGCCCTACGACACCGCGGACATGCAGGTGCGGCAGCTGTTCGAGGACGAGTTCTGGCTGATCGGTCGCGAAGACGACCCGGCACTCAAGTCGAAGCGCGCCAGCGTCACTGCGCCGGCGGCGGAGAAATTGGTATTGCTGGAAGAGGGCCATTGCCTGCGCCAGCACACGCTTGCCGCGTGCACGCGCGCCGATTCGTCCCACCCCTCAGGCGTGGAAGCGACCAGCCTGCTGACGCTGGTGCAAATGGTCGAATCGGGCTTAGGCCTCGCGCTGGTACCCGAAATGGCGCTCGGCAGCGGTATGCTGAACGGAACGCGGCTGCTGGCGCGCCCGCTGACTCCCCCCGCACCCAAACGTACCATCGCGCTGCTGGCGCGACGCTCGAGCGCGCGTCAGGCCGAACTTAGGGTGCTGGGCGATTTTATCGAGTCCGCGCGTAAGCTCGACCACTATGCCGTCACCACCTCCAGAGGGCGGCGACGCAAGGCTTGAACATTGCACGCAGGCCTAAGACCAGACCAGGAAGGAGCAATACGATAATGCGCGAATTCTCGTTGACCGGCGCAGACGCTACGCCGCTTTCGGTTTGCGACTGGCGGATCGATGCTTCCACCGACTGCGGCATTGTGCTAATGCATGGACTCGGGGAACATCGCGGCCGCTATACGCATGTGGCGCGGTTTTTCAACGAATGCGGCTACTCAGTGCGCGCCTACGATCACCGCGGCCATGGCCGCTCGGGCGGGGCGCGTGGCGACGTACCCGCTGCCGAGACACTCGCCCAGGACGCAAGCATCGTGATCGAGGATTTCGCACAGCATCTATCGGCCAAGCCGCTGTTGCTCGGCCACAGCATGGGGGGCTTGTTCGCTGCCTACTATGCAACGCGCGCCCTGTCGCCGCTCGGCGGCCTGATACTGTCTTCGCCCGCGCTGCGGATAAAGCTATCGGCTGCGCAAAAACTTCTGCTGCAGCTGCTCGGCGCGATTGCGCCGGGATTTGGCATACCGAATGGACTCGACCCCAACTATTTGTCGCACCGGCAGGCGGTGGTCGACGCGTATAAGTGCGACCCGCTGGTCCATTCCAAGATCAGCGCACGCCTGTTGCGCGCGATGTTGCAGGCGATCGAATTTACCCAGGCCCACGCAGCCACACTCGGCGTCAAAACCTTGCTGGTCGTGGCCGGTGACGATCATATTGTGGACGCAAGCGGCAGCGACGCGTTCTTTAAGAAATTGACGCCGGGTACCGGCACCCTGCGCACTTATCCCGGCTTCTACCACGAGCTATTCAACGAGGCCGAAGCTGGCCGCGTGTTCGATGATATCCGCGGTTGGCTGGAAGAACTGCGGACTTCTGAACGCGGTGCAACCCTGGCCTAAGCTTTGACCGGCCTGTTTTCGGTGTGACACTCCGTGGCCGGATCCAAATGCATCCAGGGGCGCGCGCTCTTGGTCCAGATATTCATCACCAGCTTCATATCGCCAGGCGCATCCAGGGTGCCGACTTTCAATACCATCATCTCCGGAACTTTCGCTCGCTGGCTGTAAATGGGCGAGCCGCAATCGGCGCAGAAATAGCGGTTCAAAATGTTTCCGCTTTGAGCTGTGTCGGCAAACAGCTTGGGCTTGCCGGCGGTAAAGCTAAGCGCGCTGCTCGGTACTACGGCGTTGTAGCTGGCGCCGGCGCC
>CAKKSJ010000210.1 GCA_919902965.1 Burkholderiales bacterium | reverse complement strand
GGGACAAACTGCGAGTTAATCGTCGGGGATTACTATTTCTTCGAGAGCTTGCTCGCGCTGGCAGGGATCGTCGATTCGACTAAGCTTTGACCGGCAATGCGCCGCGCACCATGTCGGTGATCCCCTGCTCGGCATCATCGACGACCACCGCCAGTTGATAGGCATACAGACCATCGGCGCGCCGCAGCACGAAATCGGCGGCCACGGCGGCGGCTTGTCGCGCACCGCCGCGCGGGTGATCGACCTGCTCGATGCCGCCGGTTATGCGCAGATCATCGTCGAGACCGTGGGCGCCGGACAATCCGAGGTCGAGGTGGCTGAAGTCGCCGACACGCGTGTCGTGGTGTGTCCGCCCGGTCTGGGTGATGAGGTGCAGGCGCTCAAGGCGGGCATTCTGGAGATCGCCGATATCCTGGTGGTCAACAAGGCCGATTTGCCGCTCGCGGATCGCGCCGAGCGCGAACTGCTGGCCATGCTGTCCCTGCGCCATTACGATACCTGGACGCCGCAGGTCGTGCGTACGGTTGCCACCAGCGGCGAGGGCGTAAGCGAACTGGCCGAACTGATCGAGCGCCATGCGCTCGCCTGCGCCAGCCAGCGGCGCTCGCATGGTGGCCGTGTGCGGCGCCTGATTGCTGCCAGTGCAGCCGACTGGGTGAAACGGCGTGTAGAGAGTCTTGCCGGCGACGAATTCGAGCGGCTGTGCGCCCTGGTGCAAAGCGGCGAACTCGACTATGCCAGCGCCGACCTGCGCGCGGTAGCGCTCGCCTTGCGCGCAGGGAAGCAAGCTTGAGCGCCCAGGAACGCCAGGGCTTTCCAACTTCGATCCTGTGGCTGCTGGTGGCGCTCACGCTGGGCTGGGGATTCAACTGGCCGATGATTAAACTCGCGCTGACCCAGATGCCGGCGCTCAGTTTCCGCAGCGCCTGCCTGCTGGGCGGCGCCACCGGCCTGTTCGCCATTGCCGCCCGCGCCGGATTGCGCCTGCGACCGCCGCGTGGCCAATGGGGCAGGCTGCTGCTGATCACACTGTTCAATATTACCGTCTGGAACATCTGCGTCGTCTATGGCATCAGCTACATGGCTTCCGGGCGCGCAGCCATCCTCGCGTACACCATGCCGCTGTGGGGCGTGCTGCTCTCGGCCTGGCTGCTGAAAGAGCGCCTCACCGCGCGGCGCATGCTCGGCGTCGTCCTGGGCATGGGCGCCATGCTGTTGTTGCTGTCGAATGAACTGCAGGCGGTGCAGGCGGCGCCCAAGGGTACGCTGCTGATGCTGGGCGCGGCGCTCTCCTGGGCATTTGGCACGGTCATGATGCGGCGCTTCCCGGTCTCTCTGCCGGTGACCTCGTTCACGGCCTGGCAACTGCTCTTAGGCGGCATCCCGCTTTATGCCGGCGCGCTCGCGTTCGAGTTGGACAGCCTGCGGCCGCTGGCGACCGCGCCGGCGCTCGCCGTGGCCTACAATATTCTGGTCTCCTTCGTGTTCGGCCAGTGGGCCTGGATCAAAATCGCTACGACGGTTCCGGTGGGCGTGTCTTCTTTGTCGACGCTAATGACACCAGTCGTGGGCGTGTTCAGCGGCATGCTGGTATTGTCCGAAGTTCCGCGTTGGCAGGATTTCGCCGCCTTGGGGCTGGTCCTGCTCGCGCTCGCCACGGTCCTGTTGCCGCCGGGTTCGATGCGCGCGCGGTTCAAAAGGCCGCCCGGGCGGCGCCAGTAAGGCCTTTATCGGACGGTCGATTCCAGCAAATCGGCTTGGATTTATGCCCTTATTAAAGCACTGAAAAACATGGATTAAATCCAGCGTGTCGAGTTTATGCAACGATACTGCGAGTAATTGCAATGATATGGCTGGTTTAATATGCAATAATTAACACGTTTTAATTCAAACAATTACGGATGAATACCCTTAGGGTGTCTATGCAGGGCAGAGCGACTCTCGGTTGACGATAGGGATCAGCCTAATTGAGAATCAAGGCGCGGGCAGGCTCAGCCGGCGAGGAATGCGTTCCGCTTTCCAGTTAGA
>CAKKSJ010000209.1 GCA_919902965.1 Burkholderiales bacterium | reverse complement strand
ACCGTGCCCTGCAGGGCCTCGGACAGGCTGGCGCAAAAACGCGCGCGCCCCAGCAGGTCCGAAGCACTGCTCGCCATGGCCACGGCTTCGGCGTCGATCGGCTTCTTCGGCTCGACCAGATAGAGCGAGCTGAGGCCCATGGTTTTCATCGCGCGGGCCGCGGCGCCGATATTGCCCGGATGCGAAGTACGCGACAACACCACACGAATGCGCGACAGCAGGTCTGCGCTCATATTAAAATCGAAGCTTGCGCGCGGTTCGCGATAACAGGCAAAGACCCCATATCCAATGCATCCCATGCTGACTATTGCGGTGAAAGCCGCGCGGCGCGCCGGCGCCATTATCAACCGCGCCGCGCAGGATCTCGACGCCCTGACCGTATCGACCAAGCGCCACAATGATTTCGTCACCGAGGTCGACCAGGCGGCGGAACAGGCGGTGATCCAGATACTGCTGAAGGCCTTTCCGGACCACGCGATTCTAGCAGAGGAGTCCGGTGCGCAAGGCAAATCGGACTATGTCTGGATCATCGATCCGCTGGACGGCACCACCAATTTCATACACGGCTTTCCGCAGTATTGCGTTTCCATCGGGCTGCGCCACAAAGGCACGGTGACGCAGGCGGTGATCTACGATCCGGGGCGCAATGAACTCTACACCGCTACGCGCGGTCACGGCGCCTATCTTAACGACCGGCGTATACGCGTCTCCAAGCGCAGGCAGCTGGACGACGCGCTGATCGGCACCGGCTTTCCGTTCCGCGAGAACGCGCATATAGGCGATTACATGCCTGTTTTGAGCAAAGTGATGGGGCGGACGGCAGGCGTGCGCCGCGCCGGGTCCGCTGCGCTCGATCTCGCCTATGTCGCCGCAGGCCGGCTGGACGGTTTCTGGGAACGGGGGCTCGCGCCCTGGGACATGGCCGCCGGCAGCCTGCTGATCCAGGAGGCAGGCGGCCTGGTGAGCGATTTCGACGGCGACAGCAATTTCCTGGACAGCGGAAATATCGTTACCGGCACACCCAGAGTGTTTGCGCCCTTGCTGCAGATCGTAGCCACACTCCGCGTCAAAGATCTTAAACATCAGCCGGGGGCCTCGCCCCTCGCGCTCCCCTGACTGGCAACATGATTTTTTCTGCGGATTGCAGGTAGAGTTGCGATGCGATTGTTGCGCTCGCTGCAGGCATGGTTCCGCGGCGGCGGCGCCGCGGAGTTGGAAGCGGCGATCCGGCTGCACGAGCGTGGCGATCTCGCCGGCGCCGAGCTGCGCTACCAGGCGATGCTACGGAGCGATGCGCGCAATGCCGACGCCATGCACCTGCTCGGACTGATCGCGCACCAGCGCGGCGAGCATGCGGCCGCAGTCGCGCAGATAGGCGCCGCGATCACGCTCAGTCCGGACCAAGCCAGCTATCACTACAATCTGGGCAACGCGCTGGTCGCGCTGGACCGGCCGCAAGAGGCCGTGGAAAGTTTTCGCGCGGCCACCCGGCTTGATCCGGCGCGCAGCGCTGCCCGCTCCAACCTCGCCCATGCCCTGACCCAGACCGGGCGGCACCAGGAAGCGGTGGCTGAATTCCGCCAGCTGCTGAAGCTGCAAGCCTCGAATGCGCAGCGCAACGCGCTAGCCAGCGCCCTCGTGCGACTCGCCGACAGCGATCCCGGCGCGGCGCACAGCTACCACGAGGCAGCCGAATTGCTGCAACAGACCTGGCAGGACGCCGATGATCCGGCCGAGGCGCGGCTCGCGCTTGCCTACTGCCTGCAGCAGCGCAAGCGCTGGACTGAAGCGGCGGGCCACTACGAGGCGGTGCTATTGCTACAGCCGCGCAACCCGACCGCGCACAATAATCTCGCCAACTGCTACAACCAGCTGGGCCGTGTGGCCGACGCGATTCTGCACTACCGCGAAACCTACCGGCTGGCTCCCGATTTTCCCGAGGCGCTGGCGAGCGTGCTCGCCTGCATGAATTATGACCCGGCGTGCCCGCCCGAGCAGGCGGCAGCCGAGCACCGGCACTGGGCCGAGCAGGCGGCGGCCGCCTACTATCCAGGCAGGGTGCGCTTTGCCAACGATCGCGAGCCCGAACGCCGCCTGCGCATAGGCTATGTCTCGCCGGATTTTCGCCGGCATCCGGTGAGCGCGATTTTCGCGCCGATACTGGCGGCGCATGAGCGCAGCCGCGTGGAAGTCAGCTGCTACTACAATTACGCCGGAGAAGACGCAGTCACCGTGCAGCTCAAGTCGCTGGCCGAGCACTGGCAGACTGTCGTGGGCATGAGCGACGCGCAGTTGTGCGAACAGATACGCCGCGACCGCATCGATATCCTGGTGGATCTCGCCGGCCACACGACCCACAACCGCCTGCTCGCTTTCGCCCGAAAACCCGCGCCGGTACAGGTGAGCTGGCTGGGTTACTTCAATACCACCGGGCTCGCCACCATGGATTATTTCCTCAGCGACCCTTGGTCCTCGCCCGCGGGCCAGGAGCGCTATTACGTCGAGCGCTTGCTGCGGCTGCGACACACGCGCTTTTGTTATCAGCCGCCGGAATACATGCCCGAGGTCGGTCCACTCCCCGCGGAAACCAGCGGGCATATCACCTTCGGTTGCCTGAACAACCTGTCCAAACTGAATGAACAGGTGCTGGCCCTGTGGGGCGAGGTAGTGCGCGCCGTCCCGGATTCGCGCTTGCTGGTCCAGGCCGCGGCACTCGATGACCTGCCCAATCGCGCCCGCTTTGGCGCACTGTGCGCAAAACACGGCATCGGCCCGGCCCGTTTGGAGCTGCGCGGCTTCTCACCGATCGAACAGTCGCCGGCGAGCTATGCCGAAATCGACATTGCGCTCGACCCCTTTCCGTTTTGCGGCGGCATGACCAGCCTGGAAGCGCTGTGGCTGGGCGTGCCGGTAATCACCCTGGCCGGAGTAACCATCGCAAGCCGGCAAAGCGCGAGCATGCTGATGAACCTGGGTTTGCCGGAACTGATTGCAAATGATGCCGCGCAATATGTGGATGTCGCCGCGCGATTCGCGCGGGACCTGCCCGGACTGTCCGCGCTGCGCGCGGGCCTGCGCAGTCGCTACTGCGCCTCCCCGCTGGTGGACTACGCCGGATTCGCGCGCGAGCTCGAGGCGGCCTACCGCAATATGTGGCTCAGGTGGACGGCCTCGGGCCAAGTGTAAACAGATAGGAGGGTTGAAGTTGACTGAAACAGTCAGGTATTGTATAGTTGAGGCAATTGGTCGTGTATTCCCGGGTTTTGCCGTTTAATTGCATAATACTTAACAGGATTTCATTATGAGACTGACAACCAAGGGGCGCTTTGCCGTGACCGCGATGGTGGACCTCGCCATGTATCAGGGCAAAAACCCGGTGACCCTGGCGGCGATCAGCCAGCGCCAGAAGATCTCGCTGTCCTATCTGGAGCAATTGTTCGGCAAGTTGCGCCGCCGCGCCCTGGTCGACAGCGTGCGCGGCCCGGGCGGCGGCTATCGCCTCGCCCAGAACATGGCACAAATATCGGTTGCCGACGTTATCCTCGCGGTCGACGAGACCCTGGATTCGACGCAATGCGGCGGCCGGGAAAACTGCCTCGACGAGAAGAAATGCATCACCCACAATCTGTGGGCCGATCTCAACCGGCATATATTCGGTTATCTCGGCGCAGTGACGCTGAAGCAGCTGGTCGACGAGCAAAAACCGGAAACCAGCGGCATTGCGCCGGTGCACGACATGCGCGAAGCCCTGCAAAAGCGCGAACGCGCTGCAATTGCGAACTAAATCTTCATACAGGCGATACCATGACCATTTCAGTGACTGAAAACGCGGCAAAGCAAATCCGGAAGCAGATCCTGAAACGCGGCAAAGGCCTGGGCCTGCGCGTCGGCGTCAAGAAAGTCGGCTGTTCCGGCCTTGCCTATACCTTCGACTACGCCGACCAACTGCAGCCCGGCGACCACCTGTTCGAGGCGCACGAAGCGAAACTGGTGGTGGACGCCGAGGTACTATCGATTCTGGACGGCTCGCGCCTGGATTTCGTCAAGGAAGGCTTCAAGCAGGTGTTCAAATTCGACAACCCCAATGTGGCCAGCACCTGTGGCTGCGGCGAGAGCTTCAACGTCAAGCCATTCGCCTAAGTGTAGGAAAACGCAATGAGCACCACGCTGCAAAACCTGGTCAATCAGCCTTATCTGCACGGTTTCGTCACCGATATCGAATCGGACGTCGCACCCAAGGGCTTGAGCGAAGACACCATCCGGCTGATCTCGGAAAAAAAGAACGAGCCCGACTGGCTGCTCGAACTGCGGCTCAAGGCCTTTCAGCAATGGCTCACGATGGAAGAGCCGCAGTGGCCGAACGTCAAATATCCGAAAATAGATTTCCAGGCGATCAGCTACTACTCGGCGCCCAAGCCGAAGAAAACCCTCGCCAGCATGGACGAGGTCGATCCCGAGTTGCTGCGCACTTTCGAAAAACTCGGCGTGCCGATGAACGAGCGCGCGAAACTCGCCGGCGTCGCGGTCGACGTGATTTTTGACAGCGTGTCGGTGGCAACCACCTACAAGGCGAAGCTGGCCGAGGTCGGCATAATTTTCTGTTCCATTTCAGAAGCGGTGCGCGACCATCCGGCGCTGGTGCGCAAGTACCTGGGCAGCGTAGTGCCGGTCGGCGACAACTATTATGCGGCGCTCAACTCGGCGGTCTTCACCGACGGCTCCTTCTGCTTCATCCCCAAGGGCGTCAAATGCCCGATGGACCTGTCGACCTATTTCCGCATCAACACCGAGAATTCCGGGCAGTTCGAACGCACGCTGATCGTGGCCGAGGAAGGCGCATCGGTGTCTTACCTCGAGGGCTGCACCGCGCCCAAGTTCGATACCAACCAGCTGCATGCTGCCGTGGTAGAGCTGGTCGCACTGGACAACGCCGACATCAAGTATTCGACGGTGCAGAACTGGTATGCAGGCGACGAGAACGGGCTGGGCGGCATCTACAATTTCGTCACCAAGCGCGGCCTGTGCAAAGGCGTGAATTCGCGCATCTCCTGGACCCAGGTCGAGACCGGTTCGGCGATCACCTGGAAATACCCGAGCTGCATCCTGCGCGGCGAGAACTCCGTCGGCGAATTCTATTCGGTGGCGCTCACCAATCACCATCAGCAGGCCGATACCGGCACCAAAATGGTCCACCTGGGCAAGAACACGCGCAGCACCATTGTCAGCAAAGGCATTTCGGCCGGTCACTCCAACAACAGCTACCGCGGACTGGTCAGAATCGCGCCCACTGCCGCCGGGGCGCGCAACTATTCGCAATGCGATTCCATGCTGATCGGCGAGCAGTGCGGCGCCAACACCTTCCCCTACATCCAGGTGAACAATCCCAGCGCCAAAGTCGAGCACGAGGCATCGACCTCAAAAATCGGCGAAGACCAGCTGTTCTACTTTGCCCAGCGCGGCATAGGCGCAGAGGAAGCGGTGTCGATGATTATCAACGGGTTCTGCAAGGACGTTTTCCAACAATTGCCGATGGAGTTTGCCGTCGAGGCAACCAAACTGCTCGGCCTCAAGCTGGAAGGAAGTGTAGGATGATTTACCAGGACAGCAAGACTCTGCTCGCCGTGCGCAAGCTGCATGCGACGGTCAACGGCATCGAAATTCTCAAAGGCATGGACCTCAACGTCAAGAGCGGCGAAGTGCATGCGATCATGGGGCCCAACGGCTCGGGCAAAAGCACCTTCGCCAAGGTGCTTGCCGGACATCCCTCCTATGAAGTGAGCGGCGGCGAAGTCGCCTTCGAAGGCAATAACCTCCTCGAACTCACGCCCGAAGCGCGCGCGCGCGCCGGCGTATTCCTCGGTTTTCAGTACCCGATCGAAATAGCGGGGGTAGCCAACAGCCAGTTCCTGCGCCTCGCCTACAACACGGTGCAGACAGAGCGCGGCAAGGACGAGCTCGACCCGCTGGAATTCGACGATTTCGTGCGCGAGAAAATGAAACTGCTGGAGATGAATCCGGATTTCCTCGACCGCAGCGTCAATGAAGGCTTTTCCGGCGGCGAGAAAAAGCGCAACGAGATCCTGCAAATGGCCTTGCTCGAACCGAAGCTTGCGATTCTCGACGAAACCGATTCCGGCCTGGATATCGACGCGCTCAGAATCGTTGCCGGTGGCGTGAATCAGCTGGCGAACAAGGACAACGCAATCGTGCTGGTCACGCACTACCAGCGCCTGCTCAACTACATCGTTCCGGACTACGTGCACGTAATGGAATCCGGCCGCATCGTCAAGACCGGTGGCAAGGAACTGGCGCTGGAACTCGAAGCGCGCGGCTACGACTGGGTCGGCGCGGAAGTCAAGGCGAACGCGCGCGTGAACGCATGAATACCGTCTCCACCAGCCGCTATCTGGACAGCCTGCTGCAGGGGCAGCCGCCAGCAAGCCCGCTAAGCTGGCTGAACGAACTGCGCGCCAATGCGGTCGACCGGGTCGGCGCGCTGAGCGTGCCGACCACGCGCGACGAAGACTGGCGTTTCACCGACATATCGCCGCTGACAAAATTGTCCTTTCAACCAGCGAAACACGCGGCGCAACTTGCCCCTGCGCACATCGCGCAGTGGTCCATCGCCGAAGCCGCTGCCCGACTGGTGTTCGTAGACGGCATTTATGCGCCCGAGCATTCCTTCAACCGTGCCGGGATCACGGTGGAAAACCTGGCGTCCGGCGCGACCTCGCAGGCGGCAGCCGTGCAGGCCCAGCTTGGCCGGCACGCCAGGTTCGAGCGCAATGCGTTCGCGGCGCTCAATACCGCGTTCCTGCACGACGGGGCGCTGATTATCGTGCCGCGCGACACCGCGCCCGCCGCGCCGGTGCATCTGCTGTTTATTGCGACACGCAAACAGGCGGCCAGCTATCCGCGCTGCCTGGTGATCGCAGAATCCGGCTCTGCGCTGACTGTGGTCGAGGATTTCGTGGCGCTGCAGGACGCAGCCTATTTCACCAATGCCGTAACCGAAATCGCGCTGGCCGGCAATGCCAAGGTGCATCACGTCCGGGTACAGCGCGACGGCCCCGAAGCCTTCCATTTCGCCAATTGCGCGGTGTCGCTGGCAAGCGCGAGCCGCTACCGCTCGGTGAGCGTGGCGCTGGGCGCGCGCATTTCGCGCTTCAACCTCAACGTGCTGCTGGCCGCTGAAGGCGCCGAGTGCAGCATGGACGGACTGGCGCTGATAGGCGGCGCGCAGCTTGCCGACACGCATACGCTCATCGACCATGCCAGGCCGCAGTGTGTAAGCCGGCAGCTGCACAAATGCATCGTCGGCGACGCAGCGCGCGCGGTGTTCAACGGCAATATCATGGTACGGCCCGGCGCGCAGCGTACCGATTCTTCGCAGTCGAGCCGCAATCTGCTCCTTAGCGGCAAAGCGCGCGTCGACACCAAGCCGCAGCTGGAAATATTCGCGGACGACGTAAAGTGCGCCCACGGCGCGACCGTAGGCCAGCTCGACGTCGATGAAGTGTTCTACCTCAAGAGCCGCGGACTGTCGGAAACCGCGGCGCGCAATCTCCTCACCTATGCCTTCGGCGCGGAAGTCATCGAGCGCATCCCCGTCGCCTCGCTGCGCCAGCGGCTCGAGCAGACGGTGTTGGCACAAACCCAGGCACCCGCCTTAGGCGCGCTACAGCCATCATGAATATGAGCCAGACAGCACTCAAAGCAGCACCCGGCCCGCAGCCCGCGACGGTCTTCGACGTCGAGCGCATCCGCGCCGATTTCCCCATCCTCAAGCTGAGGCCGGGCGGCAAGCCGCTGGTCTACCTGGACAATGCGGCTTCCAGCCAGATGCCGCAGCAGGTGATCGACCGCCTGGTGCGCTACCAGACGTCGCAGCACTCGAACATCCACCGCGCCGTGCACACGCTGTCGGAAATCGCCACCGCCGAGTACGAAGAGGCGCGGCGCAAACTCGCGCGCTTCATCAACGCGCGCGAAGAGCGCGAGGTGATTTTCACCAGCGGCACCACCGACGCGATCAACCTCGCGATGCACGGTTACGGGCGCCAGTTTATCGGCGCCGGCGACGAAATCATCCTGACCACGCTGGAACACCACGCGAACATCGTGCCCTGGCAGATGCTCGCCGAAGAAAAGGGCGCAAAGATTCGTGTTGTGCCGATCGACGATGCCGGCGAGCTGCTGATCGGCGATTATGAGAAATTGTTCAACCAGCACACCAAGCTGGTTGGCGTCGCGCATGTCTCGAACGCGCTCGGCAGCGTCATTCCTGTCAAGCAGATGATTGCGTTCGCGCATGCGCGCGGCGTGCCGGTGCTGGTGGACGGCGCGCAGGCGGCGCCGCACATGAAACTCGACATGCAGGACCTGGATTGCGATTTCTACGCGTTTTCGGGGCACAAGCTGTGCGGCCCGACAGGCATCGGCATTCTCTACGGCAAGGCTGCGCTGCTCGAGCGCATGCAGCCGTTCAAGGGCGGCGGCGACATGATCCTGTCGGTTTCTTTCGAGAAGACCACCTACAACGTGATCCCGCAGAAATTCGAGGCCGGCACGCCGCCGATCGCCGCCGCGATCGGCCTCGGCGCGGCGGTCGACTACCTCACGGCAGTCGGGCTGGACGCAATTGCCGCGCACGAGCACGCTCTGCTTGAGTATGCGACGCAGCAGTTACTGCGCATGCCCGGGGTGCACATCATCGGTACCGCCCGTGAAAAGGCCGCAGTGATCTCGTTCAAACTGGACGGCGTGCACCCGCACGATATCGGCACGCTCCTGAACCAGGACGGCGTCGCGGTACGCACCGGCCATCATTGCGCGCAGCCGGTGATGCAGCGTTACAAGGTTCCGGCAACCTCGCGTGCCTCGTTTGCCTTCTACAACACCATGGCCGAGGTCGACGCGCTGGTCGCGGGCATCCGCAAGGTGCAAAAGGTTTTTTGCTAAAGGTTTTTTCCGATGGCCGATCCCAAATCCCTGTACCAGGAAGTGATCCTGGACCATAACCGCAAGCCGCGCAATTTCGGCGAACTCACGCAGGCGAACCATAAGGCCGAAGGCCACAACCCCCTGTGCGGCGACCACCTGAGCGTGGCCCTGAATCTCGACGGAGAGCGTATCGAATCCATCGCGTTTCAGGGCGAGTCCTGCGCGATCTGCAAAGCGTCGGCGTCGATGATGACGGCGAGCGTCAAGGGCAAGACGCGGCAGGATGCGGAAACGCAAATCCGGGAATTCCGCGATATGGCGACCGGCCAGCTCGATGTCGAAACGCAGCCGCATCACCTGGGCCGGCTCACGGTGTTTGCCGGCGTGCGCGATCTGCCGACGCGGGTGAAATGCGCAATTCTGCCCTGGCACACGCTGCATGCGGCATTGCACGCCGTCCCCGATATTTCCACAGAATCCGAAAACGATCCGATGCATGCGCCGATCGGCGATGCGTGAAGCCATGCCTGCGCTTGAGGGGATACGCCCCAAAGGTCTCGATCCCGCTCCCTCGGTCCCGCTTGACGGGAGACGGGAATGTCCTCCGGGGGATCTCCCCTCATACCCCCCGGGATTGGCTCGCTGCAAAATTCATTTTGCAGCGGGCTCTAACTGAAATCCATCATGCCTAAAATAGCCGATATCGAAGACACGCCGAATCCCAACGCGAAAAAGTTCATCCTCAAGGAGCCGCTGTCCTGGGGCATCACCCACTCCTACGAAAGCGCCGCGCAGGCTGCCGACGACCTGCTGGCGGCGTCGATATTCGATATAGAACACGTGACCAATGTGTTCTACGTGGACCGCTGGCTCACGGTCACCCAGGACGGCGACGCCGACTGGCAGCAATTGCTGCGCCGGGTCGCGGACCGGATACGGGCGGCACCGGCGGCAGATGAGCAATCCGCAAAACTCACCGCGGCGGCCATCCCCATCGAAGACTTGAGCCCCGACGACCAACAGCGCTTATATATGATCAATGGATTGCTGGACGAGCAGATCCGCCCCTATCTGCAGGGCGACGGCGGTGACCTGCACGTGCTCGGCCTGGAATGGAACCGCCTGACCGTGCATTACCAGGGCGCCTGCGGCAGTTGCCCGAGTTCCATATCGGGCACCCTGGTCAGCATCGAGCAGCTGCTGAAGACGATAGAACCCGATATCGAAGTCGTCGCCCTCTAGCGAAACTTCTCGCAGGCACTCGCCTAAGTCAGCAGATACTTCGGATTGTAGTGATCGAACTTGCGCGGACGGCGCCCCGTCCGCGCGGATCGCCGATTGTGCACGGATGAACAGCACATCCGCGCGCAATCGGTGATCTCTATTAAAACCCTACGCCATATTCGGTGTTAACCGTAACCGCGTTTTCCGTACGGATGCGCTTTTTATCGGTACGGAAAACGTGGTTGGCGCGCGGAGCGCGCAATGACTGATCTCCGTTCCTGACTAACGCAGAGGCCATTTCGGTAATTCTGAAATGGCCTCTTAGCCGATCATCAGTACGGCCGCGCCGCGCAGCGTGCCGGCGCGCAACCGCTCCAGCGCCTCGTTGGCCGACGTCAGCGGAAAAGTCTCCACCTCCGTTTTGACGCCGGCCTTCGGAGCAATATCGAGAAACGCCTCGCCGTCGCTGCGGGTCAGGTTCGCGATGGAACGCAGGCTGCGCTCGCCCCACAGGATGGAATAAGGAAATTGCGGAACATCGCTCATGTGGATGCCGGCGCACACTACGGTCCCGCCCCTGGCGCTGTGGCGCAGCGCCTGCGGTATCAGCGCACCCACCGGTGCAAATAAAATGGCGGCGTCCAACTCCTGCGGTGGCGCCGCGCTCGAGTCTCCCGCCCACACCGCCCCCAATTCGCGCGCGAAATTCTGTCCGTCTGCGTCGCCCGGCTTGGTGAACGCGTAAATCTCGCGTCCCTGCCAGCGCGCCACCTGGGCGACGATGTGCGCCGCCGCGCCGAACCCGTAAATGCCGATCCGTTTCGCCTCGCCGGCCGCGACCAGCGCGCGATAGCCGATCAGCCCGGCGCAAAGCAGCGGTGCCGCTTCGGCATCCGCATAATTGTCCGGCAGCGAAAAACAATAGCGTTCGTCGGCAAGCGTGAATTCGGCATAGCCTCCATCCAGCGTATAGCCGGTAAACTGCGCCTCGTCACAGAGGTTTTCGCGGCCGTCCACGCAGTAAGCACAATGCCCGCAGGTGCGCCCCAGCCAGGGCACGCCGACGCGTTCACCGGGGACAAAACGCTGCGCATTGGCGCCCCGGTCCACGACGACGCCGACGATTTCATGGCCGAGTATCAGCGGCAGTTTCGGCTGCCGCAGATCGCCGTCCATCACATGCAGGTCGGTGCGGCAGACGCCGCAGGCGCGCACTTCGAGCAGGATTTCGCCGGCCGCGGGTTTGGGCCGGGGCAGTTCAGCCAGCCGCAAAGGCAGGCCCGGCGCCTCAAACATCATGGCTTTCACGCCTTCCCTCCTGAAAAACCGACTGCGGCCGCGCCACCCGGGTCTTGGACCGGGGCACTAATTGGACGTGGCCTCAGGCCAGCATGCCTTCCAGGCGGCCGCGTATCAGCGCGTCCGCCTCGCGCATAATGCGATCGATCAACTCCTTGCAAGTGGGTATGTCGTGGATCAGCCCGGCGACCATGCCGCAGGACCAGGCGCCGGCCTCGACTTCGCCCTCGAGCATCACTTTCGGATAAACGCCGGCCACTTCGTGCAGGATGTCCGCGAACGTCAGCTTGCTGCCCAGCGTCTTTTCCTTCTCCATCAAACGCTCGACCGCGCCGTTGTTCAACACCCGCTCCGTGTTCCTGAGCGAACGCATGATCAGGCGGGTGTCCAGCTCGGACGCGGCCACGATGGCCTGCTTTACCTTGTCGTGTACCGGCGCTTCCTTGGTGGCGATAAAACGCGTACCCATGTTCATGCCATCCGCTCCCAGTGCCAGGGCGGCGACCAGGCTGCGCGCGTCGGCCATGCCGCCCGAAGCCACGAACGGAATTTTCAGCTCATCGGCTGCGCGCGGCAACAGAATCATGTTGGGAATATCGTCCTCGCCCGGATGGCCGCCGCACTCGAAGCCGTCCACCGAGACGGCGTCGCAGCCTATGGCTTCGGCTTTCAGCGAATGGCGCACCGATGTGCACTTGTGGATCACCTTGACGCCCGCCTGCTGCAGGCGCGGCAAATGCTCCTGCGGGTTGCGACCGGCGGTTTCAACCACCTTTACGCCGCCATCGAGTATGGCGCTTATATAGCCCGGATAGTCCGGCGAGGTGACGATGGGCAAGAAGGTCAGGTTCACGCCGAAAGGCTTGTCGGTCATGGCGCGGCAGCGCGCGATTTCCCTGGCCAGATCCTGGGGCGTCTTCTGCGTGAGCCCCGTGATGATGCCCAGGCCGCCCGCGTTGGAAACCGCGGCCGCAAGCTCGGCGAAGCCTACATAGTGCATGCCGCCCTGGATAATGGGATGCTCTATTCCGAACATTTCAGTAATGCGCGTTTTCAT
>CAKKSJ010000208.1 GCA_919902965.1 Burkholderiales bacterium | reverse complement strand
GGCCTCCTGCCCATCATGTGGGGCAGCGGCACGGGTTCGGAAGTCATGCGCCGGATCGCGGCGCCGATGGTGGGCGGGATGATTTCATCCACCATCCTGACGCTGATCGTGATCCCGGCTATCTATGGGCTGGTGAAGGAATTCGCGGTACGGAGAGAAGGCAGGAAAGCCGATGGCGCGGGAGAGCCGGCAACTGCCGGTTGAAATCAATACGGGAACTATGATGGAACTCAAACTTGTCGTGGCAATCATCCGGACCCACGCGCTGGAGTCGGTCGAAGAAAGGCTTCGGGAACTGGGCGTGCGCGGCCTCACTGTAAGCAGGGCGAAAGGCTTCGGCGCGCGGGCGAATTTTTTTTCGGCGGACTGGCTGGTGGACCAGGTGAAAATCGAGATCTATCTGGAACAGGACAGGGCGGAGTCCATCGCCAAGGCGATACTCGATGCCGCCCACTCCGGCTCCCGCGGCGACGGCATCGTTGCGATTCTGCCGGTGGAAAAAGTGTACAGCGTCAGCACCCGGTCCGAAGATGCGCCTAATCGCATGCGCAGCTGACTGCCGCGACGACGGCGGACGGAATGATTTAATCGACCGCGTTGAGCTTGATGACGATTCTGGCCGCCGCTGCGGCTGCGTGCCACAAAGATTTTTCCGGCCCCGGGAGAGCGTGATCACAAGCTTCAGAAAAGCGGCCCCGTGAAGGGGCCGCGAAGAAGGACAGCTGCCGCGGATCGATCGAAAGGCCGATCAGCCGCCGATATGGTGCGCGCTAAGCAACTGGTCGAGGCGCGCGACTTCGTTGCCGTTCATGACTATGGTCTTGCCGTCCAAGGCCTGCATGGGCTGGCCCGGCGCCATGTAGCTGGCGCGGCCGAACTTGTCTTCCATGGCCATCTTGCCATCGGCGAAGACGTGCAGCGTCGAGCCATCCTTGAGTTGGATCGATTTCTCCTCCTGACCCGTGTCCAGCGCAAAGGCGGACAGTGCGAACATGCCGCTTGCTGCGGCTAGCAAAAGTTTCTTGAACATGCTTATTGCTCCTGAGTTTATTGGCAATGAAATGTTCCGTCATGGATTCGGCGTGGCGTCCGATTTGCCTCGGCCAACCAGGTCCTCATCGTAGGCGCAGCGCCACTGCAAGAAGGTGACGGAGAAATTGCGTTCCTGACAGCTTGGAAAGCGGCGGCGCCGGAGCGCGGCAGCTAAGGCGTGCTCGGTCAACATGGTGGCTCCTGTGTCTGTTGCCGGGCTATCGCGA
>CAKKSJ010000207.1 GCA_919902965.1 Burkholderiales bacterium | reverse complement strand
CCGCGCGACAAGGCCTGGTCGAAGCCGTTCTTGACGCGATAAAAGCCTTCGGCGGTACGCTCGCCAGTCAGGAACGGCTTGTCGTTTTCGTCCACATCGGAAGTGACCAGATTGGCCGCCTCAGCGTCGGTGCGCGCAAGAATCAGCGTAGGCACACCCATGGTATCGGCCGCGAGCCGCGCAGCGATCAGCTTTTGCACCGCCTCCTGCGTCGGCACCAGCACCTTGCCGCCCATGTGACCGCATTTTTTCACCGACGCCAGCTGGTCTTCGAAGTGCACGCCGGCTGCGCCCGCTTCGATCATCGCGCGCATCAATTCGTGGGCGTTGAGCACGCCGCCAAAGCCGGCCTCAGCGTCGGCCACGATAGGCGCATAGAAATCGATATCGCCCTTGCCTTCCATGTGCTGGATCTGATCGGCACGCGCGAGCGCATTGTTGATCCGCTTTACCACCGTGGGCACGCTGGTGACGGCGTACAACGACTGGTCCGGATACATCGACAGGCTGTCGTTGGCGTCCGCCGCCACCTGCCAGCCCGACAGGTAGATCGCCGGAACACCGGCCTTCACCTGCTGCATCGCCTGATTGCCGGTGACCGCACCGAGCGAGTTCACGAACGGCATTTCCTTGGCCATCTTCCATAACTTCTGCGCACCGCGCTTCGCGAGTGTGTGCTCGATCTGCACCGATCCGCGCAGGCGGTACACGTCTTCCGCAGTGTAGCCGCGCTTGACGCCTTTCCAGCGCGGATTCTCGGCCCAGTCTTTCTTGATTGCTGCGATATCCTGATCACGATGACTCATGATTTCCTCCCGAAAAATATTAATGGGCAGTGCGCGTCATGCGCCTGTCTTGTCTGCGCGGACGGCCCGTCCCGATTGGATTGGAGACCCTGCCTTCCCGCCATGCGTCGCCCTGTTTGGGTGCGCCACTTCCGACTGCACGGCATTGTCGCCGGCTGCCTCCAGGGCCATTGATGCGGTCGGCATCGGCCCGGTTTAAACCACGCGGGAACCGCCATCCCGCGAAATCGAACAGTTCAGGGTATCGCTAAATATGCTGCTACGCAACATATCAAAGGATTCACCTAAAACCATAAGAAACAGAATATTAAAAATCTATGCACTAAATGCATTTCGCATTGCGCAATCCCGATTCAAGGATTTGACGCACTGCCGCAGCAGCCCCGGTATCGCCCCGCTCATTCACACCTAAATCACGCCGCGAACGGGAGTAAAATCCGGGTTTGATCGTGCACATGTCGTGTATCATATATAAGACATAAGAGTTGTCAAGCCCTTTTCCCATCCCTTTCATCATCAAAGGAGCTCTCATGGCGAGTTACAAACACATCAAAGTCCCGGGCGTAGGCGAAAAAATTCGCGTCCGGCCGGACAATTCCCTGGAAATGCCGGACCAGCCGATCATCCCCTATATCGAGGGCGATGGCATCGGCGTCGACATCACACCGGTGATGATCAAGGTAGTGGATGCTGCGGTGGCCAAGGCTTACGGCGGCAAGCGCAAAATCTCCTGGATGGAAATGTACGCGGGCGAAAAGTCCTGCAAGGTATACGGCGAAAACGTCTGGCTGCCGGACGAAACTCTGGAAGCGTCCAAGGAATACGTGGTCTCGATCAAAGGGCCGCTGACCACGCCGGTCGGAGGCGGCATCCGCTCCATCAACGTGGCCCTGCGCCAGCAACTCGACCTGTACGTCTGCCTGCGCCCGATTCACTACTTTCCGGGCGTGCCCAGCCCCCTGAAAGAGCCCGAGAAGACCGACATGGTGATTTTCCGC
>CAKKSJ010000206.1 GCA_919902965.1 Burkholderiales bacterium | reverse complement strand
TCCCCACGCTCGGGTGATCCGCACCGAGCGCTTTCTCGCGAATCACCAAAGACCGCCTATAGAGCGGCTCGGCCTCGGCGTAGCGACCTTGGTGTACGTACATAACAGCAAGATTGTTGATGGTAGATGTGAAACGCTGATCGGTCTCGCCGAACGCCTCGGCCTCCTTCAGGGCGGCGGCAAAACTCACAGCGGCGCCACGGTGGTCGCCGCGTTGATAGGCCGCTGCTCCGGACTTCATGTGCGCCTGCCATTCGGCCACGCCGGCTGGCGCCCGAATCGGCGCAAGGAGCAGGATCGCGAACCCGAGGAGAAAAGCGTAGCGAAATCCGGTGGCGGGCATGGGCTCTCCGTTGCAGCCTGAACAATACCCGCCAAGCGATCTACCGGCTCGCACAGGCGAGGGATTCGACGAACTGCATGATAAAACGTGCAAACGAACGGCGCAATGCACCGCCTCGCACACTAGCCTGCCTTCATCAAGCACTGCTTCAGTCCCTCGACGAATAGCTCCTCGGGCAGCTTTCTGCCGATGAACACCATCACGCTGCCGCGTCTTTCCTCCGGCCCCCAGGGCTTGCCCACATCGCCGCCCATGAGCATGTGCACTCCCTGGAACACCACCCGGTTCGCGTTCTGGTCGAGCCAGAGCACGCCCTTGTAGCGCAGCAGGTCAGGGCCGTACACCTGGATCATGCCGGAGAGAAACTCCTCCAGCTTGACGCCGTCGAAGGGCTGGTCCGCGCGGAACACGAAGGAGTGCACCTGGTCGTCGTGCTCGTGCTCGGCCTCTTCCAGAAAGCCGGGTTCGATCTCGAGGATAGCGTTCAGGTTGAAACCCCGGATGTCCAGAATGTCGTCGAGCGGTGTCTCGCCGAAATGCACCGGCTTGATCGGCGCACGCGGATTGATTTTGACCAGGCGCGCCTTCAGCTCCTCCTGTTCCCCCGCGCCGACGAGGTCGGTCTTGGACAGCAGGATGCGGTCGGCGAAACCCACCTGCTCCTGCGCCTCGCGAAAATCGTCCAGCTGCTTGTCCGCGTGCTTGGCGTCGACCACGGTGACGATGGAGTCGAGCAGGTAATAGCCGCCGATGTCCTCGTCCATGAAGAAGGTCTGCGCCACCGGCCCCGGGTCGGCCATGCCGGTGGTCTCGATAATGACGCGCTCAAAGTCGAGCTGCTTCGCCTCGCGCTTGGTTCGCAGTTCGCCCAGAATACGCACCAGGTCGCCGCGCACCGTGCAGCAAATGCAGCCGTTGTTCATTTCGATGATTTGTTCGCCGCTATCGTGCAGCAGCAACGCGTTGTCGATACCGACTTCGCCGAACTCGTTTTCGATGACGGCGATACGGCTGCCGTGCTGCTCCTGGAGGATGCGGTTCAGCAGCGTAGTCTTGCCGCTGCCCAGGAAACCGGTGAGTATGGTTACCGGCACCATATCCTGTGGTTTCATCTGCGATCCTGAGTCAGTTTTTGACAGCGGTCTGCCAGCCTTGGCATATTGATCTGTCGGTAAGTCATGCGGGGCCTGCCACTGCCGAAATGAATCGCTTGAAATAGCACGCGCTGGATCGCCCCGGCTGATCACCGCATTGGCTTGCCCAGACTTGCGCTAATCGAGCAGCAGCATGTTTCACGCTTGAACGAGGATGCGTTTGACTTCCCGATCCAGTTGCCCGAGGTCGTGCTCAACAATCGCCCAGACCGTATCCAAATTAATCTCGGTGTAACCGTGAATCAGCCGATCGCGCGTCCCGATGATTTTCCTCCAGGGCACGGAGTGCTCTTCAGACTTCAAGTCGAGGCTGAGATTTCTCGCCGCTTCGCCGATAATCTCGATCTGCCGAACGACTGCGCTTTGAATCATGTCGTCCGCCATGAAAGCGGCGCGGCCCGTCTTGGTAAAACGCTGAATGCGCTCAATCGCTTCGGCGATATGCACGACGTACAACTTGTCGCGATCATTCATAAGGCGCGCGCTTCGGCCAGAATACGATCTCTGATCAGAGGATGCAGTTCGGGCTCGGTAAGAAGATCCACCTTCACGCCCAGGGCATCCTCAAAATCCTGTTGCATTCCGACCAGATCGAAGAGCGAAGTTCCTTTGCGCACGTCGACAAGCAGGTCGACGTCGCCGCCCTCCCTGTCAACGCCTTTCACCACCGAGCCGAACACGCGCAGATTGCTCGCACCGTGTCCGGCAGCGATCGCAAGCAGCGTGTCCCGATGGGCAGCGAGTGCTTCGGAGGGTTTCATGGGCGGTATTCTCGCAGGTTTTGGCGTACGTGCGCACCTGGCCGCAGCGATCGCTATTGTTGCGAATCGTCGCTTAGCCGCGCCTTAGGAGCAACCCCTTCAGGTAGTCCCCTTCGGGAAAGGACAGCAACACCGGATGGTCCGCGGCGGCGGCGAAACGGCCGACGATGGTCGCATCGACGTCTGCGTCCAGCGCCGCCCCTGCGAGGATTTTCTGGAACAGCTCGGCCGAAACCCCGCCGGAGCAGGAGAAACTCGCGAGCAGCCCGTCCGGGCGCAGCAGTTTCAGCGCAAGCAAGTTGATGTCCTTGTAGCCGCGCGCGGCTTTTTCCACGAACGCCGCCGTGGGCGCGAACTTGGGCGGATCGAGCACGATAAGGTCGAAGCTGCGCCCCTGGTCGCGCAAAGCACGCAGATGCTTGAACACATCCGCGTCCTGCCATTCGGCGCGCGCCGCGTCCAGATCGTTGCGCTGCAGGTTGGCCCGCGCCAGCGCCAGCGCCTCGGCCGAACTGTCCACCGACAACACCGACTGCGCCCCGCCGGCGAGCGCATTCAGCGTAAAGCCGCCGCTATAGCAGAAGCAATTGAGTACTTCGCGCCCGCGCGCCAGATCGCCGACCTGTTTGCGGTTGTCGCGCTGATCCAGGTAAAAACCGGTCTTGTGGCCCGCGGCCACATCCACGCCGTAGCTGAGTCCGTGTTCGCGCATGTGCGCGCCTGCGGCGGGCAAGCTGCCGTGCAACACGCCGCTGCGCACCGGCAGGCCTTCGAGCCCGCGCACGTCGGCGTCGGAACGCTCGTACACGCAGGCGCAGCCGCTCAGCTCACGCACTGCTTCGGCGAGTTCGCTGCGCCAGCGCTCGGCGCCCGCGGTGAGCAGCTGCAGCACCACCACGTCGCCGTAGCGATCCACGACGACCCCGGGCAAAGCGTCGGATTCGCCGTGCACCAGGCGCATGGCGTCGCTGTCGCCCAGGGACAGCAGCCGCTCGCGCGCCGCCAGCGCCCGGCGCAGGCGCGCACGCAGCAAATCGCCGTCGACGGTCTCGCCCTCGTCCCAGCTCCACACGCGGGCGCGGATCTGCGAAGCCGGGCTATAGGCGGCCCAGGCGAGGAATTCGCCGCCGCCGGCGCGCACCGCCACCGTGTCGCCCGGCCCGGGATCGCCTTGCACGCACGCCACCGCGCCGGAGAATATCCAGGGATGGCGGCGCAGCAGCGACTTCTCGCGTCCGGATTTCAGAATCAATAGCTTCATCGGCCGGCATGATAAGCCCATTTCGCACCGAACAGGCGGCGATCGGGCGCTGCCCTGCCTGGTGGCAGCGCCAGCTGCCGGTCGCCCGCTACTGCCCGCTATTTTTTCTTCGCCCGCGGATGCGCGGCGTCGTAGGCCTTGGCGAGGTACTGGAAGTCGAGGTGGGTATAGACCTGTGTGGTGGAAATGCTCGAATGCCCGAGCATTTCCTGCACTGCGCGCAGGTCGCCCGAGGACTGCAGCACATGCGTGGCGAAGGAGTGGCGCAATACGTGCGGGTGGACATGCACCGGCAACCCGGCGCGGATGGCCCACTGCGCGAGACGCGCGCGCACCACGCCGGGAGCGATGCGCTCGCCGCGCGCACCGACGAACAGCGCCTGCACCTGGGCGCGCGCGAGCAGGGCGCGCGCACTCAACCAGGCCTCGATTGCGGCGCGTGCGTTCGCGCCCACCGGCACGCTGCGCGTCTTGCCGCCCTTGCCGGTGACCGTCACTTCGGCTTCGCGGCGGATCGCATCGGCATGCGCGAGATCCAGGCTGACGAGCTCGGCCAGGCGCAGGCCGGAGGAGTAGGCCAGTTCGAACATCGCTTTGTCGCGCAGTTCGGCCGGCGTCTCGGCCGGCACATCCAGCAGCTGTCCCGCCGCCTCGGGCGATAGCGCCTTGGGCAAACCCCTTGCGGATTTTGGTGCGCGCAGGCCCATGCAGGGATTGGCGCTGTAGCCGCGGTGACGCGCGAGCCAGGCGAACAGGCCGCGCCAGGCCGAAAGCATGTGCGCAATGGTGCGGCCGCTGAGGCCGCGCGCGTGCAATTGCGCCACGCTGCGGCGGATATGCTGCGGCTGCATGCGCGAGAGCGCCACGCCTGGATGGAGTTCGAACAGCGCTTCGATGTCTTTGCGGTAGTTGCGCAGCGTGCCCGCGGCAAGATGGCGCTGATGCGACAGGTGCTCGAGGTAGGCCGCCAGTAACTCGCGGCGGGGATCGGGCTGGTTCGCGTTCGCCTGATCCGCCGGCATGGCTAGAGGTAGCGCCGCAGCGCCGCGCTCAATAGTTCGCTCAGGCGCTTGAGATAGAGCGTCCCCATCTCCGGGTAGAAGCGCTTGGGATCTTCGCTTGCGAGCACCAGCATGCCGAAGCACTCCCCGCCTGCGTCGCGCAGCGGCATGCACGCGCTCGAGCGCAGCTGCGCCGCGGCATCGCCGAACCAGGACAGCAGCGCCGGATTAGAGTCGGGGCCGCAGTAGGCTTGATCGAGCGCCCCGGCGTACTGGCGCAGCTCCTCAGCAGCGGGCGCAAACTCGGCGCCCTTCCCCGTACCGCGCCATACCCGCAGCGCTGCATGCGGCACGGCAAAGTCCTCACGCAGGTTGTAGTACAGCGCCTGCAGCAAGGCCTGCAGGTCCGCCGCGGGAAACAGCGCCAGACACAGGCGGTGCATTTTTTCGCCGATCGCGTCGTTCTCTTCGCCGAACTGGATCAGTTCCGAGAGCTTGCCTTCCAGCATTCTGCTTTTTTCGCGCAGCGTGAGGATCTGGCGCTCGGCGATAGGAATGGCGCGGCCGCCGTGCGGGTGCGGAATATAGATTTGCGCCAGCAATTCGGCATAGTCCTCGAAGAAACCGGGATCGTCCTGCAGGTAGCGTACGACATCTTCAGCATTCATCGATTTCTATTTCCCCTTCGAACACGGTGACCGCAGGACCGGTCATCCACACCGGATTGTCCGCGCCTTCCCAGCGTATCGTCAAATCGCCGCCGCGGGTCGACACATTCACGCATGCCTCGAGCAGTCCGCGGCGGATGCCGGCTGTGACCGCGGCGCAGGCGCCGGTTCCGCAGGCGAGCGTCTCGCCCGCGCCACGCTCGTACACGCGCAGGCGGATGCGGCCGCGGTCGAGCACCTGCATGTAGCCCACATTCACGCGTTCCGGGAAGCGCGCATGCCGCTCGATCAGCGGGCCCTGAGTCGTTACCGGCGCGGCGTCCACGTCTGCCACGATCTGCACCGCATGCGGATTACCCATGGACACGGCGCTGATGTCGACCGTCACGCCGCCCACGTCGAGGTGGTGCACCGGGGCATCGCTAGCGGCGATGAAGGGAATGCGTTTCGCCGCGAACTCCGGCGTGCCCATGTTCACCGTGACCTCCCCATCCGCCTCCAGCCGTAGGGTGATAATGCCTGCGGCGGTCTCCACCTGAATCTCGTTCTTCCCGGTCAGCCCGCGCTCGCGCACAAAGCGCACGAAACAGCGCGCGCCGTTGCCGCACTGTTCCACTTCGCCGCCGTCGGCGTTGAATATGCGATAGCGGAAATCGGTGCCGGCCATACGCGCGGGCTCCACCAGCAATATCTGATCGCAGCCTATGCCGAAATGCCGGTCGGCCAGGCGGCGCAGCTGCGCCGGCGCAAGCGCGAGGCTGCGGCTGACGCCGTCGAGCACGACAAAATCATTGCCCGCCCCCTGCATCTTGGTAAACGCGAGTTTCACAGTTGCTTTTCCATGACGAAATCATCCATGACAAAACCGCCGCCGATATCGGCGACCACCGTCTCAACCACCGCGTAGGCGCTTTTGCGGTATGCGGCGATGGCTTTGAGATTGTGCTTGTTGACGTTGAGTCTGACCGCGCTCGCGCCGCGCCGGCGCGCCTGATCCTCGATATGCGCAAGCATGCGGGCGCCGTAGCCCCGGCGCTGGAAATCCGGGTGCACATAGAGCTTGTCGAGCTTCATCGAGCGCCCGTGCAATTCGTACTGCGCGTAGCCTATCATGCTGCCCTCGACCCGCGCCTGGTCCCACCAGGCCTTGTCGCTTTGCATTTGCGCACGGATGAGCTCGGGCGTATAGCGCTGCGCCAGCATGTAATCGATCTGCTGCCTGCTGATAATGCCCGGATAGTGCCGGCGCCAGATGAGGCCCGCGAGTTCGATGAGCGCGGCGATATCGCCCTCGGCCAGCGGTGCAATATGCATTTCCCTAAAGGCCATTTTCGGAATTGCCGAAATGGCCCCTGACATAGGGGAGCATGAGGGGGATGCGCCCGAAGGAAGTCCCCGGAGGGGATGTCCCCTCATTTTCAATTGAACTCTTATCCAAGGCACAGCCTCGTGTAGTCGCGCATAATGCAGCGCCCCATGACCACGGTCATGCCGGCTGCGCGCGCGCGTTCGGCCGACTCCCTGTGCTCCGCGCCCTCCTGCATCCAGAGCGTGGCTATGCCCTTGCGCAGGCACTGGTCCAGCACTTCGGGCAGGTATCTGCCCGATCGGAACACGTTGGCGAGGTCGATGGCGTCCGGCACCGAATCCAGGTCGGGGTAGGCCTTTTCACCCAGGCCCTCGCTGATGCCGGGCCGCACCGGGATGATGCGAAAACCGAATTGCTGCATGCGCATGGCGACATTGTGGCTGGCACGGCCGGGCTTGGGCGAGAAACCCACTACCGCGATGGTCTTTACGCTACGCAGCAATGCCCGGATCTGTTCGGGCTCCGGGTTGGCAAAAGCAGGGGAGGACATGGGGCGATTTTAACCGCGAAGTGCGCGATCGGTTTGTTCAATACCCTTGGCGGACGAATCTAAACCAGCCAGTTCTGCCCGCCTTGTCGCCAACCATCTCCGCTATTGCGCGGACGGCGGCCCGTCCGCGCGGATTGTCGATTGCGCGCGGATGAAAAGCACATCCGCGCGCAATCGACGATTTTGTAGAAAACCCCCAAGCTGCCCTTGTTTTTATCAAGAACCTTGTTTTCGGTACGGATACGCTACTTATCCGTACCGAAAACAGGGTTGGCGCGCGCAGCGCGCAATTCGGCGTAATGGACGCAACCATGGTTAATGCGCCGTACATAAATCGGCTCAGTACCATGACGCCTCGCCCGGCGGGCGGGTCTTGAAGCGCTTGTGCACCCATAGATACTGTTCCGGCATCTGGCGCACCTGCTCTTCTATGAATGCGTTCATGCGCCGCGTATCGGCTTCGATGCTTACGCCGGGATAGTTTTCCCAGGCCGGCAGAAAGCGCAGCACATAACCCTCCCCGCCGGGAAGCATGCGGGTGATGCAGGGCAGCACGCGCGCTTTCGCCAGGCGCGCGAGGCGCGATACCCCGGTAATGGTGGCGGTATCGACCCCGAGAAACGGCACGAAAATGGATTCGCTCTGGCCGTAATCCATGTCCGGCAAGTAGTAAAAAGGCAGGCCCGCCTGCATTGCGCGCAGCGCCGGACGCACGCCGTCCTGGCGCGACAGCAGCGTCAGCCGGCCGGAACGCATGCGTCCGGCATAGAGCACCGCGTCGAACACTGCGTTTTTCTGCTTCGAGTAGATCGACACCATATCGATGTCCAGGGTCAGGCGCACCCCGCCCATGTCCAGGCCGACGAAATGCGGCGCGAGCAGGATCAGCGGCCCGGCGCGCACCGCTTCGAAATGCTCCATGCCTTCGATGCGCACCAGCTGCCGGATGCGCGCGGGGGATCCCCACCAGAGGATGGCGCGCTCCAGAAAAGTGCGCGCGAAAGCCTGGAAATGGCGCCGCGCGAGCGCGTCACATTCGCCGGCCGTAAGCTCGGGCATGCAGTGCTCGAGGTTGATCAGGCAGACGCGGCGGCGCGCGCGGCCGAAGGCATACAACAGGGTGCCGAAGCCGTTGCCGATTGCGGCGAGCAGCGCCAAGGGCAGCAGCCGCAGCAGCCACATGAGGCCGAGCGCAAGCCGGGTCAGCATGGGCCTGCCGGCGGCTTGGCTCCGGCCGGAACCTTGTAGCGGTTATATCCCCAGCCATACTGCGCCGGGCATAGGCGTATCAGTTGCTCCAGTGCGCGGTTCAGCCTGCGCTCCGCTGATTCGCCTTCAATCGATGCGGGCATGGGCGCAAGATGCAGGTGATAACCGCCGCCGCGCGGCAGGCGCTCCGCGTAAGCCAGGACAATCTGCGCGCCGGAAGCCGCGGCCAGCCTCCTGGCCAGGGTCATGGTGTAGGCCGGCCGCCCGAAGAATTCCGCCCATTCGCCCTCGCCCACGCCCGGCGCCTGGTCGGGCAGAATGCCGATCGCCTCGCCGCGCTTGAGCGCGCGCAACAGTGTGCGCACCCCCCTCAGATCGGCGCTGGCCAGATGTAAATTGGCCCGGGCGCGCCCGGCCAGCATCAGCGGCTCGACGGCTTTCTTTTTCGGCGGCCGATAGAGCGCGGTGAGCGGAGCGCTTACCGGCGCGCGCTGCGCATAGTACTGCGCGGTGATCTCGAAGCAGCCCAGGTGCGGCGTCAGAAAAATAATGCCGCGGCGGCGCGCGAGCGCAGCCTCGGCCAGGTCCCAACCCGATACCTGCTTCACCAAGCCCGCGACCATTGCGTGCGGGCGCAGCCAGATCGCGGGCAATTCCAGCAGGCCCTTGCCCGCCTCGGCGATCGCCTGGCGCCGCAGCGCCGCCTGGGTAAAACCCGCAGCGCGCAGATTGGCCGATAGGTAATGGCGGTAGCGCGGCGACACGAGGTAGACCATCCATCCGCAGGCCGCACCCAGGCCATGCAAAACGGAAAGCGGAAGTTTTGCAAGCAGGCGCGCTAGCAGCAGCACCACGCCGCATCGCTTTGGCATTGAATCAAGACGTGCTATCCTTGCAACCCGTTTTCAACCAACCAGAATCCAACAATGAGCTCTTTCCTTTTCACCTCAGAATCGGTCTCTGAAGGCCATCCGGACAAAGTTGCCGACCAGATATCCGATGCGGTTCTGGACGCTATTCTAGCGCAGGACAAAACCTCCAGAGTCGCAGCCGAGACCCTGGTCAAGGACAATCTGGTGGTGCTCGCAGGCGAAGTCACCACCAGCGCGCGGGTCAACTACAACGACGTGGCGCGCAAAACCATCAAACGCATAGGCTATGACGATCCGTCTATCGGTTTCGACACGCACACCTGCACGGTGATCGTGGCCTATGGCGAGCAGTCCAGGGACATCGCCCAGGGGGTGGATGAAGGCAAGGGACTGGACCTCGACCAGGGTGCCGGCGACCAGGGGCTGATGTTCGGCTACGCCTGCGACGAAACCCCGCAACTGATGCCGCTGCCTATCCATCTTTCGCACCGTCTGGTCGAACGCCAGTCGGAGTTGCGCCGCGACGGGCGCCTGCCCTGGCTGCGCCCCGATGCCAAATCGCAGGTCACGGTACGCTACACCGACGGCAAGCCGGACTTAATCGACACCGTGGTCCTGTCCACCCAGCATGCGCCGGGAATGACGCACAAGCAGATCGAAGAGGCCGTGATCGAGCAAATCATCAAACCGGTCCTGCCCAAGCATTTGATGAACGGCCGGATCAAGTACCTGGTCAACCCCACCGGCGCATTCGAGATCGGCGGCCCCAAGGGCGACTGCGGCCTGACCGGGCGCAAGATTATCGTCGATACCTATGGCGGATCTTCGCCGCACGGTGGCGGCGCGTTTTCGGGCAAGGATCCCTCCAAAGTCGACCGCTCTGCCGCCTATGCCGCGCGCTATGTGGCCAAAAACGTGGTTGCCGCCGGGCTGGCGAGCAAATGCCAGATTCAGGTGTCCTACGCGATCGGCGTGGCGCGTCCCACCAGCGTCATGGTCACGACCTTCGGTACCGGCAAGATTTCCGACGAAAAACTGTCCGAGCTGGTGCAAAAGCATTTCGACCTGCGCCCGAAGGGCATCGTGCAAATGCTCGACCTGCTGCGCCCGATTTACGAAAAGACCGCCGCCTACGGTCACTTCGGCCGCGACGAACCGGAGTTCACCTGGGAGGCGACGGACAAGGCGCAGGCCCTTGCGGCCGATGCAGGCATCAAAATGGCGGCCGTTGCGGCCTGAAGAATTCTTCACCGGCACCGATG
>CAKKSJ010000205.1 GCA_919902965.1 Burkholderiales bacterium | reverse complement strand
GCCGGCGCGGCCGGGGCAGCGGGTCCGGGAGAGGTCGGATGCGGCGTGGACGAGGAGGAGGTGGCCGGAGATTGGCTCTGTGAGCCGGTCTTGGAGAGTTCTGTCACCTTCTTCTGCTCCGTGGCCGGCGCTGGCGCCGGGATATCGAACAGCGCATCGAGTTGTTTGGGGTCGACGCGGCTCATGAGGTGCTGATAGGCACCGATCTGCCGCAGGCGCAGCGGTCGTTTGCCGATGTCCGTCCAGTCCAGGTCAGCCGTGTTCATGAACGCCTCGGCCTGGGCCGAGAGCGCAGGCA
The DNA here is from genome assembly GCA_919902965.1 of Burkholderiales bacterium. GTDB lineage: Bacteria > Pseudomonadota > Gammaproteobacteria > Burkholderiales > SG8-39 > 2-12-FULL-64-23. The sequence continues at coordinate 1,590 of CAKKSJ010000205.1, read as the reverse complement.
GCACGGGCTTCAGCATGACAGTCATTTTGAAAAACGCGTTCATGCAGCGGCTCACGACGCGATGCAGTTCCTGTCTGCGCGTCTCGCTCTTGGCGAGTTCCCAGGGTTTCCTGGCGTCGAAGTATTCGTTGACCCGGTCGGCATAGGACATGATCAGCCGGAGTGCCTTGCCGAATTCGCGATTCTCGTAGGCGTGCGCGACATCCGCATCGATATCCAGGGCGCCAAGGATGTCGATCTCTTCCTGCGCCGGGTTCTGCGCGGGCGGCGCAAGCTGTCCATCAAAATATTTGTTCAGAAAACTTGCCGCGCGGCTGGCGATATTGACGTATTTCCCGACGAGATCACTGTTGACCCGCGCGACGAAGTCCTCGGGATTGAAGTCCAGGTCCTCGACATTGGCATTCAGCTTGGCCGCGATGTAATAGCGCAGCCACTCCGGATTCATGCCGATCTCCAGGTAGCGCAAGGGGCTGATGCCGGTACCGCGCGACTTTGACATTTTCGCGCCGGACACGGTGATGAATCCGTGCACGTAGACCCGGTTCGGAATCTTGTAGCCAGCGAATTTGAGCATTGCCGGCCAGAACAGGGTGTGAAAGTAGATGATGTCCTTGCCGATGAAATGAATCTGCTCGGTGCGCGGATCGGCGAGAAAGGCGTCGAAGTCGATGCCGGCTTTGGCGCAGTAGTTCTTGAAGCTGGCGAGATAGCCGATCGGCGCATCCAGCCAGACGTAGAAGTATTTTCCCGGCGCATCCGGGATCGGGATGCCGAAATAGGGGGCATCGCGCGAGATGTCCCAGTCGCCCAGCGCTTTGTCCTCCTTGCCCTCGAGCCATTCCTTCGCCTTGTTCGCGACCTGCGATTGCAGGCGGCCCTTGCCGGTCCACTCGCGCAGGAAGGCCACGCACCTGGGATCGGACAGCCTGAAGAAATAGTGCTCCGAGGTCTTGATCTCGGGGGCGGCGCCGGAGAGCGTGGAGTACGGCTTGACGAGGTCGGTCGGCGCATACACCGAGCTGCAGTTCTCGCAGGCATCGCCGTACTGATCCTTGGCGCCGCACTTGGGGCACTCGCCCTTGATGTATCGGTCGGCGAGGAACATGCCCTTCACCGGATCGTAGAACTGTTCGACCGGTTTGGTGTAAGTGAGCCCCGCCGCCCTGAGCTTGCGGTAGATGTCCTGCGACAACTCGGTGTTTTCGGGCGAATCGGTGGAGTGCCAGTTGTCGAAACCGATGTGAAAGCCGTCCAGATATTGCTTGCGCTCGGCGCCGATGCGCGCGACCAGCTGCTGCGGCGTGACGCCCTCGGCTTCCGCTTTGAGCATAATGGGCGCGCCGTGGGCGTCGTCCGCGCAGACGAAATGCACGCTATTGCCCTGCATGCGCTGGAAGCGCACCCAGATGTCGGCCTGGATGTACTCCATGATGTGGCCGATGTGGAACGAGCCGTTGGCATACGGCAGGGCCGTGGTGGCGAAGATTCTGCGTTTCATTTGGCGGGCGTGCTGGTTGAGCGTTGAATTGTAACAAACCAGGCAAAAAAACCCTCGTATCCGGGCGGTTTATGTAGGCGTTCCGGGAT
>CAKKSJ010000204.1 GCA_919902965.1 Burkholderiales bacterium | reverse complement strand
CCGCCGAAGGCTTTTATCGCGTCAAGAACGGCTTCGACCAGGCCTTGTCGCGCGGCATTGCCTATGCAGAGTATGCCGACATGGTGTGGTGCGAAACCGGCACGCCGGATCTGGTTTTCGCCAGGAAATACGCCGAAGGCATTCAAAAGATACACCCGGGCAAAATGCTCGCCTACAATTGCTCGCCCTCGTTCAACTGGAAGCGCAACCTCGACGATGTCTCCATCGCCAAGTTCCAGCGCGAACTCGGCGCCATGGGCTATAAGTTCCAGTTTATTACCCTGGCCGGCTTCCATGCGCTCAACTACTCGATGTTCGAGCTCGCATACGGCTATGCGCGCAGCAACATGACCGCCTTCGTCGAGTTGCAGCAGAAGGAATTCGCTGCGGCCGACAAAGGCTTTACCGCGGTCAAGCACCAGCGTGAAGTGGGCACCAGCTACTTCGACGATGTAACGCAGGTGGTGCAGGGCGGCAAGTCCTCGACCACGGCTTTGCACGGCTCGACCGAAGACGAGCAGTTCTTCGACGCGCCGAAGTCGGTCAAGGCCGCCTGAGCACAGTCTCGTACCGGCCAACGCCGCAGCGCCATATGCTGCGGCGTTTTCAATTGCGCGGCACAATCCGGTAATCAGGGATGGATTGTCAGCGGGCGGAATGGCGGGCGTGCGCGCATGGCCAAAGTGATGCTATTTAACAAACCCTGCGGCGTGCTGTGCCAATTCAGCTCAGCCGCCGGGCGCGCTTGCCTCAAGGACTATATTCCGGTTCAGGGTATCTATCCGGCGGGTCGGCTGGATACGGATAGCGAAGGCCTGCTGGTGCTGACCGGCGACGGCGCGCTGCAGGCGCGCATCAGCGATCCGCGGCATAAGCTGGCCAAGACCTACTGGGCGCAGGTCGAAGGCTTGCCCACGGCGCCTGCGCTGCGGCAGTTATGTGAGGGGCTGGATCTCGGCGACTTCATCACGCGGCCGTGCGTCGCGGTGCGCATCGACGCGCCCGCAGGTCTGTGGCCGCGCGACCCGCCGGTCCGGCGGCGACTGCAGATTCCTACGGCATGGCTGGAACTGAAACTGAAGGAAGGCAAGAACCGCCAGGTGCGTCGCATGACCGCAAAGATCGGACATCCGACCTTGCGCCTGATACGCTGGGCGGTGGGGCCATGGACGCTGGAGGGTATCGCCCCGGGGCAGTGGCGCTGGGCAGAGGTATCTGGGTTCTAAGGTGTCAACCGCGGCGCTAGCGGGGGCGTTACAGATGCTGACATCGCTTTCCCGCCAGTCGACCAACTTAAACTGTTTTAGGAACATCCATGAAAAAACTGATCTCCGCACTGACCGCCACCGTATTTGCAGCTGCGAGCGCGGCTGCTTTCGCGCAGGCCAAACCTGCGACGCCCGCCACGCCGCCAGCGGCGGCCGCCGCGCCAGTCGCAAAAGCTGAAGCCAAAGCCGAAGTAAAGGCTGCAGCCAAGATCCAGGCGCCTAAAGCGAAGAAAGCGAAGAAAGCGAAGAAAACGAAGAATGCGAAGAATGCCAAAAAAGCCAAGAAGGCGAAAAAAGCCGCTTAATATTAGTAGCTGATTAGCAGGCAGCCGGAGCGAGGGGATACCCTGGCGCCGGCCTTTTATCTGATCCGAAGCGAGTTCGATCCATGATGCGCGAGTCCCGCAGTTGCCGGAAACAGGGCATACGCGTCATCGCCGCTGCGATAGCGGGTTTGACGTTCTGCCTGGTGCCGGCTTTGGCGCAGCAGCCTCCCTTGCCTACGGCCACGCTCAATGCCGGTATTCACGTGATTCAGGCGGAGGTGGCGGACACGTCGGCAACGCGCTCGCAGGGTTTGATGCGGCGAAAATCCATGGCGCAGGGCGCCGGAATGCTGTTCCTGTTCGACGAGTTGGCAACGCATTGCATGTGGATGAAAAATACGCTTATCCCGTTGAGCGTGGCCTTTATCGACGCGCGCGGCCAGGTCGTCAACATCGCTGATATGCAGCCGCTGGACGAGACTTCGCATTGCGCGAGCCGGCCCGCGCGCTACGCTCTGGAAATGAATCAGGGATGGTTCAAGAAGCGCGGCATCGTTGCCGGCGCGGTAATCCAGGGCCTGGGGCAATTCTCGCCCGCGGCGCGCTGAACTGCCTTAGAGCTCATTACAAAACGAGGGGACATCCCCCGGGGGGACTTTCCCCTCAAGGGGGATCGAGACCTTCGGGGCGCATCCCCTCGTGCTCCCCTAAATCAGGGGCCATTTCGGTAATTCTGAAATGGCCTCTTAGAAAAAATGGCCCCTTAGAAATAGTGCGCGCTGTGTCCCGCCGCGCCCATGAAGAACAGCAGCGGAAAAGACAATACCAGGTTCAGTCTCGATACGATGAATGCGCGCCGGCGCGCCGCGCTTTTTTGCGCGTCGGTCGCCTCCACCAGTCCCAGGACCATTTTTTGCGCGGGCCACAGCAGCGCCCAGACGTTGACCAGCATGATGGTACCCAGCCACGCGCCTATGCCGATAGCCACATGGCCGGGCCGCAAAGTAAACGCGGCAGTGAAATTTGCGCCGAGCAGCGCGGCCCCGGTGAGCCAGGTCGCTGCGGAAGCCCAGCGGAACCAAGCCAGCGCGCGCGGCACGATGTGGCGGTTGATGGCTGCCGCGCCGCCGTCCGCCGCCGCGGATTTCAGTGCCGCCATCTGAACGAAATTGAAGTAGTAAAGCAGGCCAACCCACATGATGCCGGCCATGAAATGCAACCAGCGCGCCAGTGCCGGGACGGCGTCCATGTCAGGCAGCGATCGCGTAGCGCGCGATGAGGTAGAGCGCAAGCGTCAGGGCTAGCCCGCAGGCAACGGTGGCCGGCAGCGAATCCAGTGGGTTCTTCATCAAATTGCCAGACGTGCGCTCAGACGCGAGCGCTCGTCCGGGCGCGCGTCAGCCAGCGAGGTTCTTTGCCACGAAATCCCAATTCACCAGATTCCAGAACGCTTCCACGTACTTCGGGCGGGCATTTCGATAGTCTACGTAATAGGCGTGTTCCCAGACGTCGCAGGTCATCAGCGGCTGGTCCGCGCCGGTCAGCGGAGTGGCTGCATTGCTGGTATTGGCGATGTCGACCGAGCCATCGGCTTTTTTCACCAGCCAGGTCCAGCCCGATCCGAAGTTTCCCACCGCCGATTTGGAGAAGGCTTCCTTGAATGCGGCGAAAGAGCCCCATTTCTTGTCGATTGCCGCGCCCAGTGCGCCCGACGGGTTGCCGCCGCCCTTGGGCGACAGGCAGTTCCAGTAGAAAGTATGGTTCCAGACCTGGGCCGCGTTATTGAATATGCCGCCCGAAGCTTTCCTGGTTATGTCCTCGAGACTGGCGGTTTCGAATTCCGTGCCCTTGATGAGGTTGTTCAGATTGGTCACGTAGGCCTGATGGTGCTTGCCATAGTGGAATTCGAGCGTTTCCTTGGAGATGTGCGGCTGCAATGCGTCCATCGCAAAAGGCAAAGGCGGCAATTTATGTTCCATTCTGGATTCTCCTTGAGTGTCTGTCGCGGTTGCGAAAACGAATATTGTAGGCGATATGCCCCGCCGCTAGCAACGAAGCCCCCCATCTCAATGGGGTTTTACGACATCGACCGAGGCCGCGCCGCGCGCGAACGATAGCTCCAGCCGATCGCCTGCGCGCAGGCCGGCGCTGCTGCGCACTACGCCGCCGTCCGCAGTGCGCGCGATCGCGTAGCCGCGTTCCAGCACCGCGGCCGGGTCCAGATGGCCGAGCCCCAGGGAAAGGCGTGCAAGGTACTCGGCAAACATGGACAGCCGCTGCGGCGTTGCGCGCCGGAGCGCAATGTCCAATTGTCCGATTTTATTCTGCAGCAATCCCAGATTCGGCATCGCCGCCGTCAGTCGCCGTACCGCGTGCGACAGGCGCCACTCCGCGTCGCGCGTGCCGAGCGCAAACGCTGCGCTTAGACGTGCACGTGCGGCGTCCAGCCGCGCCGAGCCTGCGTCCAGCCGGTCCACGGGGCTCTGCAATCGTCCTGCAAGCGAATCCAGGCGCTGTGCTTTCGCATCGAGCGCGAACTGCATATTCCGCAGCAGCAAGCGCCTGGCCTGGTGCAGTCCGGCGAGCAGTTCGGAACGCGACGGGCTCGCCAGTTCCGCTGCGGCGGTGGGAGTCGCTGCACGACTGTCGGCGACGAACTCGGCGATGGTGAAGTCCGTCTCATGTCCGATCCCGGTCACGACCGGAATAGGGCAGGCATGGATGGCGCGCGCCAGCGCTTCGTCGTTGAACGCCCACAGGTCCTCGATCGCACCGCCACCACGACACAGAATGAGTACCTCGCATTCATTGCGTCTTGCGGCGGTGGCGATCGCCGCGGCAAGCTGCTGCGCGGCACCTTCTCCTTGCACCTGCGCCGGATAGACGATCACGGCTATGGACGGATTGCGCCGCGCAAGCGTGGTGAGCACGTCGCGCAATGCCGCTGCCTGCGGCGAGGTTACGATGCCGATGCGCTGCGCGTAGCGAGGCAGCGGCTTCTTGTGCGCGGGATCAAACAAGCCTTCCTTATCGAGCTTATCGCGCAGCCTGAGAAATGCTTCGAACAGCGCGCCCTGACCGGCGCGGCGCATCGATTCCACGCCGAGTTGAAAGTCACCGCGTGTCTCGTACAAAGTGACCAGAGCGCGCACTTCCACCCTGAGCCCTTCGCGCGGTTCCCAGTCCAGATACTGTCCGCGATTGCGGAACATCACGCAGCGCACCTGCGCCGTTTCATCCTTGAGGGAAAAATACATGTGCCCGGACTTGGCGCGAACGAAATTGGATATTTCGCCGGATACCCACAAAAGCGGATAGCGATGTTCGAGCAGATCGCGCACGCTGCGCGCCAGGGCGGAAACAGTGAGAATCTCCGCAGGGAGGGGGCTGGAAACCCGCGTCAAATCTGGCTCGGAAGGCATGTCCGGATATTACACTATCCACAGCAAGGGCTTGCGCGCGGCCTGCTCGTTTATTGGGCAATCTGCCTCCCTCGGAGGTGTGCATAACGCATTGTATTAAAACACATATAAAGCCAGTACAAATTTTGGGCAGTGGCAAAAAAGCCTTTTGCGTACTCAACTTAAGTTGCTTTTCTGGAAACTGTGCACAACTTTATCCACACAAATTGTGGATAAAATATTTTGGCGCTTTTCGGTGCGGCACGGACAGTTCAACCGAGGCCGCCGCGGTACGCGCGCATGCTGCGCGCGTAGCCGTGTTGCATGCAGAGCCCGGCATCGCGAGGGCCATGCTTCAGCGCGGGCGCACGCCGGTCCTGGCGCTCGTTGCGAGCCGTCGTGTCAAGAATGCGCGATCGGCTTGCGACTCGGGGGAAGATGCAGAGAAACGTCCGCCATCGCTAAGCCTTGCTGAAATGTTCCGCAGAAGCTAAAGTGACGGCGGTAAAAAATCTTCCGGGAGAGTTAATTGTTCGCGCTCATTACCGCTGCAGGCTGGCCGGTTTATCCGCTGCTAATCGCCTCGGTCATCGCGGTAGCCCTGATCATCGAGCGCCTGATGATGCTGCGCAAAGA
>CAKKSJ010000203.1:4856-8404 GCA_919902965.1 Burkholderiales bacterium | reverse complement strand
CGCGCCTTCGAAACCCAGGTCGCGGGCGTGCGCATGCGCGCGCCGATGATGAGCATCCATACGGTGGCGGCAGGCGGCGGTTCCATCCTGCATTTCGACGGTGCGCGCTATCGCGCTGGCCCCGATTCGGCCGCCGCCAATCCTGGACCGGCGTCCTATCGCAACAACGGGCCGCTGGCGGTAACCGACTGCAACGTCATGCTGGGCAAGATTCAGCCGAAGTTCTTCCCGTCGGTGTTCGGGCCGGGCGGCGACGAGCCGCTGGACGCCGCGGTGGTGCGGCGCATGTTCACCGGTCTCGCACGCGAAATCCGGGAAGCCACGGGCGATGCGCGCACGCCGGAGCAGGTGGCCGAGGGCTACGTGGACATTGCCGTTGGCAATATGGCCAATGCCATCAAGCAGATTTCGGTGCAGCGCGGCCGCGACGTGACCGAATACACGCTGTGCTGCTTCGGCGGCGCGGCCGGGCAGCATGCCTGCCTGGTGGCCGATGCGCTGGGCATGACGCAGGTGTTTATCCATCCGCTGGCAGGCGTGCTCTCGGCCTATGGCATGGGTCTGGCGGACATCACCGCCATGCGCGAACAGGCGGTGGAAGTCGCGCTGACGCAAGACAACTGGAAATTGCTGGCAGACACTTTGACGCAACTGTCCCTGCCGGCGAGAGAGGAGGTGTTGGGCCAGGGCGTGCCGGCCGAGCGGGTGCGCGTGGTGCAGCGCGTACACCTGAGGTATGACGGCACCGATTCGGCGCTGCTCGTCGAGTTCGGCTCGGTGGCGGAAATGGTCGTGCAGTTCGAACGCGCGTACCGGACGCGCTATTCGTTTCTCATGCCCAAGCGCGCGCTGCTGGCCGAGGCGGTGTCGGTCGAAGCCATCGGCCTGTCCGATGCGCCGGCTGAAGCCGTTCCCGCCGCCGCAGCGCACAGCGTCGCGCCGCACGCGGCTGACATGGTCGACATGCACACCGGCGGGAAATCGCATCGTACACCGGTGTATTTGCGCGAAACCCTGCAGCCGGGCCACAAGATCAAAGGGCCGGCGATCATCGCCGACGCCAACGCCACCACTGTGGTCGAACCCGGCTGGCAGGCCGAGGTGACCGCGCTCGACCATCTGGTGCTCAAACGTGTCGAAGCACGTCCGGCGCGCGTCGCCATCGGAACCACGGTGGACCCGGTGATGCTGGAGGTGTTCAACAATCTCTACATGTCGATCGCCGAGCAGATGGGGCTGCGCCTGGAGGCGACCGCCTACTCGGTCAACATCAAGGAGCGTCTCGATTTTTCCTGCGCTTTGTTCGACGCCCAAGGCCAGTTGATCGCCAACGCTCCGCACCTGCCGGTGCATCTGGGCTCAATGGGCGAATCGATCAAAACGGTGATGCGCGAAAACGCTGGCAGAATCAAGCCCGGCAACATCTATATGCTCAACGCGCCTTACAACGGCGGCACGCACCTGCCCGACATCACCGTGATCACGCCGGTGTTCGATGAGTTGGCAACGCGGCCGTCCAATCCGTCGGCAAAGACGCAGGGAAGTGCGCTGTCGGCCGCTGCGGGCGCGTCCCGCTCCGGCCCTGCGGGTTCCGAGTCCGCGCCCGCCATCCTTTTCTACGTCGGCTCGCGCGGCCATCATGCCGACGTCGGCGGCATCACCCCCGGTTCGATGCCGCCCGACAGCAAAGTGGTGGAGGAGGAGGGCGTACTGATCGACAATTTCCTGCTGGTCGAGGAAGGACGCCTGCGCGAGGAAGAAACCGTCGCGCTGCTCGGTTCGGGACGCTATCCGGCGCGCAACGCCGAGCAGAATCTCGCCGACCTGCGCGCCATGATTGCGGCCAACGAGAAAGGCGTGCAGGAACTGCGCCGGATGGTCGAGCATTTCGGCCTGGATGTGGTGCACGCCTACATGCGGCACGTCCAGGACAACGCCGAAGAAGCGGTGCGGCGCGTGATCGACGTGCTCAAGCCGGGTGAGTTCAGCTACGAAATGGATTCGGGCGCGGTGATCCGTGTCAGGATCGATATTGACCATGTTGCACGCAGCGCCAACATAGATTTCAGCGGCACTTCGGCGCAGCTGCCGAATAATTTCAATGCGCCTGCGGCGGTCTGCATGGCCGCGGTGCTCTACGTGTTCCGCACGCTGGTGGACGATGACATCCCGCTCAACGCCGGCTGCCTGAAGCCGCTCAATGTGATCATTCCGGAGGGCAGCATGCTGCGGCCGCGTTATCCGGCGGCGGTCGTCGCGGGCAATGTGGAAACCTCGCAATGCATTACCGATACGCTCTATGGCGCGCTGGGCGCGATGGGCGCCTCCCAGGGCACGATGAACAATTTCACTTTCGGCAATGCCGATTACCAGTATTACGAGACCATTTGCGGGGGCTCCGGCGCAGGCGGGGCGGATGCCGGCGCAAACGACGCGATGCAGGGCTTCGACGGTACCGATGCCGTCCACACGCACATGACCAATACCCGTCTCACCGACCCCGAGGTGCTGGAATGGCGTTTTCCGGTACTGCTGGAGAGTTTCGCGATACGCGAGGGCTCGGGCGGCAGAGGCAGATGGCGTGGCGGCAATGGCATCGTGCGGCGGGTGCGTTTTCTAGAGGCGATGACCGCCGCGATCCTGTCGGGGCATAGGCGCATTCCGCCCTATGGCATGGCCGGCGGCGAGCCGGGCAAGCTCGGGCGTAATTGGGTCGAACGCAAGGACGGCAGCATCTTGCAGCTTAGCGGGGCCGACAAGGCGGAATTGGAGCCTGGGGAGGTGTTCGTCATCGAGACGCCCGGCGGGGGCGGATACGGGACGCCTGTGGCCTGAGCGCGCCCGCCGTGCGGGCGCGAACTTTGCCTTTCCGGCTCGCGGCGGAATCCCTATAATCGGTCGCGTGCAAAAGAAGTTTTCAGCCGCTGAGGCAGAATGGATCGCCAAACAATCTTAAGCAAAACCGCCAAAGGCCTGATGGAGGCAACTGGGAAAACCAGCGCCCTGTCGCGCGATATGCGCGCGCTGCTCAAGGAGATCGACGGTAAGGCGACGGTCGGCGAGGTGCAGGACAAATTTGCCAAGGTGCCGGAGGCCAAGCTACAGGAAGCACTGGAAGTGCTGCTCAAGAGCGATTACCTCCGCGAGGTCAAGCAGGCGCAAGCGCCGGCGCCGCCAAAGAGCCCTCCGGAAGTCGAAATCGACCTCGATTTCACCATGGCGATCCCCACCTTGCCGTCCGCGCAACAACTGGCGGAAGAAGCCGCGAAGCAGCAAGCGCAGGCGGCCGCTGCGGCCGCGGCGCGCGCCAAGGCGGAAGCTGAGGCCCGGGCCAAAGCTGCCGCGGAGGCTGCAGCGCGGGCCAAAGTGGCTGCAGAAGCCAAAGCGAAGGCTGAAGCCGAAGCGCGCGCCAAAGCCGAGGCCGCTGCGCGCGCCAAACGAGAGGCCGAGGAACGCGCGCGCAAACAGGCCGAGGAGACCGAGCGCAAGGAGCGCGAACAGGCGGAACGCCAGCGCAAAGAAGCAGAAGAAAAGGCAAGGCGCGAGGC
>CAKKSJ010000203.1:4437-4756 GCA_919902965.1 Burkholderiales bacterium | reverse complement strand
AGAGAGGAAGCAGAACGCCAGGCGCGGGACGAAGCCGAGCGCAAGGAGCGCGAACAGGCGGAACGCCAGCGCAAAGAAGCAGAAGAAAAGGCAAGGCGCGAGGCCGAGGAACAGGCGCGCAGGGAAGCCGAGGAGGCGGAGCGCAAGGCGCGCGAAGCAGCGGAACTTCGCGCCAGAGAGGAAGCAGAACGCCAGGCGCGGGAAGAAGCCGAGCGCAAGGAGCGCGAAGCGGCGGAGCGCCGGCGCAAAGAGGCGGAAGAACAGGCGCGGCGCGAGGCCGAGGAACAGGCGCGCAAGGACGCCGAGGAAGCTGAGCGCA
>CAKKSJ010000203.1:0-4337 GCA_919902965.1 Burkholderiales bacterium | reverse complement strand
AGGCACGCGAAGCGGCGGAACTTCGCGCCAGAGAGGAAGCAGAACGCCAGGCGCGCGAAGAAGCCGAGCGCAAGGAACGCGAACAGGCGGAGCACCAGCGCAAAGAGGCGGAAGAACAGGCGCGTCGCGTAGCCGAGGAGCAGGCGCGCAAGGAAGCCGAGGAAGCGGAGCGCAAGGCACGCGAAGCGGCGGAACTTCGCGCCAGAGAGGAAGCAGAACGCCAGGCGCGGGACGAAGCCGAGCGCAAGGAGCGCGAACAGGCGGAGCGCCAGCGCAAAGAGGCGGAAGAACAGGCGCGGCGCGAGGCCGAGGAACAGGCGCGCAAGGACGCCGAGGAAGCGAAGCGAAAGGCGCGGGAAGAAGCCGAGCGCAAGGAACGCGAAGAGGTCGAGCGCCAGCGAAAAGAGGCGGAAGAACAGGCGCGGCGCGGCGCCGAGGAGCAGGCGCGCAAGGACGCCGAGGAGCAGGCGCGCAAGGACGCCGAGGAGGCGGAGCGCAAGGCACGCGAAGCAGCGGAACTTCGCGCGAAACAGGAAGCGGAACGCCAAGCGCGGGAAGAAGCCGAGCGCAAAGAACGCGAAGAGGTCGAGCGCCAGCGCAAAGAGGCGGAAGAACACGCGCAGCGCGAGGCCGAAACGCGCGCTCGCGAGCAAGCCGAGAAAGCCGAACGCACAGCCCGCGAAGTAGCGGAGCTAGGTGCGAAAGCGGAAGCGGAACGCAAGGCACACGAAGAGGCAGAGCGCCAGCGCGCAGAGACCGGGGAAAAAGCGCGTGCCGAATCCGCAGCGCGCGAGCGAGAGGCCGCCGAGGAGACGCAGCGCAGGGAACACGAAGAAACCGAGCGCAAGGCGGAAGAAGCTGCGGACCGCCTGCGCCAGGAGGAAAAGGAGCAAGCGCAAACGCCGCACAAGAGCAGTCGCTCACTGGATGACCTGGTCAAAATCGAAACCGACCTGGATGCGGTTGCAGGCGCGCCTGCACCCGCGAGCCCGGTGGCTGCGCAGACCAGAGATAGCCTCGCCGAAAAGATGCTGAAAGAAGTCGAGGAAAGTGCGCGCAGGCAGTCTGAGGCGCAGGCTGTCAGAGAGGCGGAGGAACGCGCCAGAGTCGAGGAGCAGGCGCGCGCCGATGCTGAGGCAGCGCGGAGTTCCGGGGACGAAACGGCGACGCAGCCGGGCGCAGCGGATGCGATGGACAAGCCGGATGGCGACTATGCGCGCAAGCACGCTGAAGCGCAGTCGCTGCTGTCGGCGCAGGAAGCGGAGACCGAGCGCCACTTCGCCGAAATGGAAAAGGAACTCGAGGCGGAGCAGGGCGCGGGAATCGATCCAAAAAAGACGCGGGCGCAGCGCGAAGCGGTACGCCGGCGCGACAAGGACGATGCGGAAGCGCGCTTCGGCGCGGCCGCAGAAGCGCGCGCGGTCGTCGAACAGGACGCGATCGCGGCCGAAGTCAGACAAACACCGCTTGCGCCGGTGTATCGGACACCGATCAAATGGGGCAGGCCGGTCGCGCTGGTCCTGTTTCTGTTGCTGGTGCTCGCTGCGGTGACGGTGCACTTCGTCTCGTTTGACGCCTATATCCCGCGCTTCGAGAAGCTCGCCGGCGCCTACTTGCAACAGCCCGTGAAGATAAGAGCGCTGCACCTGTCGTTGGTGCCACTACCGCATTGGCGCCTGGAGGGCGTTTCGGTGGGAAATGAAGGCCAGCTCAAAGTGGGGAAGGTCACGGCGACCGCCGAACTGGGCAGCATGTTCAGCGACAAAATGTCGTTCGCCTTGATCGAGCTTGAATCGCCGCTACTGGGCGAACAGGGAATGACCGGCCTGCTCTTCGGCAGGCCTGCCGGCCAGGACTTCAAAGTTGTGAACATTGTTGTGAAGAACGGCAAGCTCGACTCGAACACCTTTGTTCTGCCTGCGCTCGATGCAAAGATTTCCATAGCCGAGAATGGCAGCTGGCAGAAAATTGCGCTCGAGACGCCGGACCACAAGACCAGCCTGCTGTTCACTCCGGAGGGCGAGGGCGCGAACCTGGAAGTGGAAACCAATGTGTTCAGCCTGCCTTTCGATCCTTCATTTTTCCTGGAGAACTTCAGCGCCAAGGGTGTGATCCGTCGCGGCGAACTGCGACTGAGCGAACTCAAGGGCGGAATATACGGGGGCTTTCTGTCGGGCAGCGCGAATCTCAAATGGAATGCGGACTGGAGCCTGAGCGGCGAAGTCAGCGTGAGGACGATGGACCCGGGCAGATTCGCGCCGGCGCTGTTCGAGGAAGGCGTGCTGGAGGGCAAGGCGAAGTACGCGATGCGCGCCAATTCCTATGACGAACTGTTTGCGGCGCCGCGCCTGGAAGGCAACTTCGAGATGCGCAAGGGCGCGCTGCTCGGCGTGGACATGGGCCGTTTGTTGCAGGGCGGCGGGGTCGGGGGAAGAACAGCGTATGTGGAGCTGACCGGCAGTTTCGTGCGCGAGGCGAGCAAAACCCAGCTGCGCCAAATTCGCCTCAGCGCCGGCCCGGTAACGGCCGGCGGCAGCCTGGACACCGACTCCGGCAAGCGCATTAACGGCCGCTTTGCCGTCGAGCTCAAGTCTCCCGTCGCGCAGGCGCGTTCCAATCTCACGCTTACGGGCACGCTCAGCGACCCGCGATTCAGTCGCTAGAGACCGGATTGGAGGCGCCGCCCTACTGGCAAATCGAAAGCGCTGTGCCGGGGGTGTCATGGCCGGCGCGGCCTGCAGTAGGGGGCTCCGCCCAAACAAGCTAACAGGCTGTTGAAAAACGCTTCCCTAACACGAAAGTGCGCTTCAGCGTGACGCTCTCCCAGAGGGAAGCGTTTTTCAACAGCCCTGACTTGGGGGATTTAAAAGGGGGCATCGCCCTAATGCCGTTCAGTTAACGCTGAACGGCATTACTATTTTATGCGTGGGCTATTGTAAACATTAGTCGACACTGTTAACTTTCGGCTCGATGCTATCGAGCCAACTTCACGCAATAGCGGATGTTTTACCGCTCGCCGGTCTTGACCGGCTGGCCGAACACCTGCCCCTGGCGTGGATTGAGGAGGCTCTGGCTGCTACGGGGACAGCCAGTATCCGGCGGCGGCGGCTTCCGGCCGAGCAAGTAGTGTGGCTGGTGATCGCCTTGGCGCTCTACCGGCATCAATCCATGCCCGAGGTGTTAGCCACATTGGACCTGGCGCTGCCGTCTGCCTCGAATCACGCAGTGAGCAAGAGTGCGGTGACACAGGCCCGACAACGGCTCGGGGCGTCACCACTAGCGCAATTGTTTGGTCGGACCGCACGCGCATGGAGCGCCCAGGACGCTGAGCGTCACGGGTGGAAAGGGCTGTCCCTGTGGGCCATGGATGGGACCACCTTCCGGGCGCCCGATAGCACCGAGAATCGCGCCCACTTCGGTGCGCAAGCCTACGCCGGTGGCAAAGTAGCCAGCTATCCGCAGGTTCGGGCAGTCAGCGTCACAGCCCTTCCCACCCATCTGGTCTCCGATATCGCCTTTGGTCAGTACGGTCAGAATGAGATGCTGTACGCTAAAACCCTGGTCGAGCGTATCGCCGATCATTCCCTAACAGTTTTTGATCGTGGCTTCCTGAGCGCGGAGATTCTACTGGGGCTAACGATGGCGGGTACGCAACGTCACTACCTCATTCCCGCAAAATCCAACACGAGGTGGGAGATGATCTCCGGCAGCGCAGAAGATGGTTTGGTGCGCATGCGGGTTTCGTCCCAAGCGCGTGTCAAAGCCCCACATTTGCCAGAACACTGGACGGCGCGTGCCGTGCGAACGGTGTCGGCCAATGGCAAGGAGCGGATCTTGCTCACGTCCTTGCTCGATCGTCGTCGCTTCAGGGCCGACGATTTGGCTCAATGCTACCGTCGTCGCTGGGAAATCGAAACCAGCTATCGCGAACTCAAGCAGTCAATGCTCGGGGATGCGCTGGCTTTGCGCAGTCAGCATCCGGAGGGAATCGTGCAGGAAATCTGGGGGACGCTACTGGCCTACAACCTCGTCCGCCTAGAAATGGCCAAGGCTGCAATTCAGGCCAAAGTCCAACCGACTGATATGAGCTTCTTGCGCGCCTTGCACATCTTGCAGAACGAAATGATCTGGGCGGTCGGCATGGCCCCAGGAAGGTTGCCCACCCACCTAATGCGCCTGCGCATCCAACTTCAATTCGCCATAGTGGAAAAACGACGGGGGCGTCAATGCCCCCGCATCGTTAAAGCCAGACCCGCTCGATATACTGTTCGTTACTTGAGTAAAGACCTTAACTGAACGGCATTAGGGCATCGCCCCCTTTTTCAATACCCTGCTAA
>CAKKSJ010000202.1 GCA_919902965.1 Burkholderiales bacterium | reverse complement strand
GCTGGTCCGGTAGCGGCAAAACCACCCTGATCGAGCAGGTGATTCCGCGCTTCGTGCGCGCCGGTCTGAAGGTGTCGCTGATCAAGCATGCGCACCATCGCTTCGACGTGGATCACCCGGGCAAGGATTCCTTTCGTCATCGCGCGGCCGGCTGCAGCGAGGTTCTGGTCACCTCGAGGCAGCGCTGGGCTCTGATGCACGAAGCGCGCGACGAGGCGGGGCCGACGCTGGAAGAGCAGATCGCGCGTATGTCGCCCTGCGATCTGCTGCTGATTGAAGGCTACAAGCACTATCCGCTGCCCAAGCTGGAAATATTTCGAGTAGCCAATGGGAAACCGCCGCTGTATCCGCAGGACGAGCATATCGTGGCGCTGGCCACGGATACGCCCGTGCCATGCGCCTTGCCGCAATTCGGCCTCGATGACTACGATGGAATCGCGGCTTTCGTGCTCGCTACCCTGGAGTTGAAACGATGAACAAGGGCATGCTTTCCGTCGACGAGGCGCTCGCCTTCCTGCTCGCAGGCGCCAGGCCCGTCGCCGACGTCGAGCAGGTGCCCACGCTCGCCGCCAGCGGCCGGGTGCTGGCCGGGGCGCAATACGCCACATTCAACGTGCCCTCGGTGGACAATACTTCCATGGACGGTTACGCCGTCCATGCCGCGGATTGCGCCTCCGGCAAGGCGCGCCTGCCGGTGGTGCAGCGCATCCCGGCGGGCAGCGTGCCGCAGCCGCTGGCGCGCGGCACGGCGGCGCGGATCTTTACCGGCGCGCCCATCCCGCCCGGGGCCGATGCGGTGGTGATGCAGGAACTGTGCGCGCAGGACGGCGATGCCGTGATCGTGAAACACCGACCCGAGCCGGGCGAATGGGTGCGTAGCGTGGGCGAGGACATACGCGCGGACAGCGAAATCCTCACGGCGGGGATGAAGCTGCGGCCGCAGGATACCGGCCTGGCCGCCTCGGTCGGGATCGCCTCGCTGCCGCTTTATCGCCGGCTCAAGGTCGCGGTGTTCTTCACCGGCGACGAACTGGTGATGCCGGGCGAGCCGCTGCCG
>CAKKSJ010000201.1 GCA_919902965.1 Burkholderiales bacterium | reverse complement strand
CGTAGACCGGGGTTCTCCCTCCGGACTGATCGCGCGCTATGGCCGTCGCAGCATGGAAGAGGTGTTCCTCGACGTGGCGCGCACCGGGCAGCGCGAGGCCGAGGCGCGCGCATGAGCGGATCGCTGCAAAGGATTTATGGCATGGTGCTGCGCCACGTGTATCTATGGCGCCGATCCTGGGTGCGCGTGCTCGAAACCGCTTACTGGCCGACCATGAACATGGTGTTGTGGGGATTCATCGCCAAGTTTTTTTCCGCCAACTCCCCGCTCATCGAGCAGGTGCCGGCGCTGTTGATCTCGGGGCTGCTGCTCTGGGAAGTGCTGTTCCGCGGCCAGATTGCGTTTGCGCTGGCCTTTCTGGAGGAGTTGTACTCGCGCAATCTCGGCCACCTGTTCGTCAGTCCGCTGCGTCCGACGGAGCTGATCGCATCGATGGTGACGGTTAGTTTTCTGCGCACCTGCGTCGGTATCGGCGTCGCGGCGAGTCTGGCGATTGCGCTGTATGCGGCCTCGATTTTCGATCTGGGTCTGCCGCTGCTGGCGTTTTTTTTCAATCTGCTCGTCACCGGCTGGGCGGTGGGTCTGATGGTGGCGGCGCTGGTGCTGCGTTACGGTCTGGCGGCGGAAAACCTCGCCTGGGGCACGATATTCATCCTCGCGCCGATTTCCGGCATTTACTATCCGATCAGCGTGCTGCCGGACTGGCTGCAGAATGTCGCGCGCTGCCTGCCGACCAGCTATGTATTCGAGGGCATGCGCGGCGTGCTGCTCGAAAGCGTGTTCAAATGGAACTTGTTCGCCGGCGCGGTGGCCTTGAATGTGGTCTATGTCCTCATCGGCGCGGGCATATTCTTCGCGGCTTTCCGCGGCGCACGCCGGCGCGGGGCTTTGTTGCAGATGGGGGAGTAGCGTCTCACGCGGCGCTAGGCCTGCCTCCAGGGGTGGTCCAGTTTCCCCTGCTGAAAGTCGCTGAGGCGCGCGCGCAGATCGTCGGGTATGGGCACGGCGCGTTTGGTTTCGAAGGAAAAAACGCACAAGGTGAGCTGCGCTGCAATCCGTATCTGTTCATCCAGGAGGGCGCCTGTCGCCAGCGTGAGCGAGCTCTTGCCGATACGGTCGATTTTCAGCGTCAGGGTGATGACTTCGCCGATTTTGGAAGGGGCGACGAAATCGCACTTGATGTTGACCATGGGCAGCCCCAGCCGCCGCGTGGTGATGAAGTCCGCGTAGTTGATTTCCAGCGCGTGATTGAACCAGTCTTCCACCAGCCCGTTGAACATCACGAAATAGTGCGGATAAAAGATGATGCCGGCCGGATCGCAATGGGAAAAGCGCACCAGCATGTCGCTGTAGAAGACGTCTTTCTTGGTTTGTGTGCTCATGTCCTGTCCCTCGTTTGATGCAATTATGCCCCAGGGTCTGTTGACATTCAGCACCTGAGCGCGACGGGGTCAATTTGGGATGCAGCACAAGGCGCGCTTGCGCGCAGGAGCGTTTGTGATTAAATCGGGGCATGGAGGAGAGCATGAAACGATTGCAGTTGCCCGGCCGGATACTCTTTCTTAGCGAGGATCCGGAGAAAATCGGCGCCCAGCTCGCGGGCGGGGACCTGGGCCTGGATGCGGCCCTGCCGCTGCGCGATGACGTCTCGACCGACGAGATGACACCGCAGACGGTATGCCTGCTGTTCGATGAACGCATCGGCGCGGGCCTGTTGCTCGCCTACAAGGCCGGGGATCGCCATCCCATAGTCAGGAATGCGATCAAAGAGGGCGGTTTTTCAGTCGTCGTCGCCGGCAAGCGCTATGGCAAGGGCTCTTCGCGCGAGCATAGTCCGCTTGCGCACGTCGCCGCGGGCATACGCCTGATAATCGCGGCGAGCTTCGAGCGCATTTTCCGCCAGAATTGCGACAACCTGGGCCTGTTCACGTCGAGCGACCTGGGCCTGATCGAGCGCATTCAGGGCGGGGAAGCCGTCTGCGTCGAAGAACTCGTCAGCAGGCGCGAAACGCTTGCGGCCGATTTGCTGCGCAGCGGCGGGCTGCTCGCTTACGGCAAGCAACAGGGCATTGCGGCATCGGCAGCCTCTGCGGCGGCCGTTGTCGAGTCTGGCGGCCCGCAGACCTTGGTGGAAAAAATCCTCGCCCGTCACGCGCTGGTTCCGCACAGGCCGCTGGCGAGCGGCGCGGGTGGTTTCGTGCGCGCGGACTGGCGTTTCTCCATCGACTACTACACCGGCATGATCGCGCACATTCTGCACAGCAATTTCGAGCGCCCGGTGGCCATGCACGAGCGCGACAGGATCTTGCTGTTCGAGGACCATCTCACCTACGCACACCGCAGCCCCATTCACGTTCGGCAAGGCCTGCTGCCCGCGGTCAAGAGCCTGTCCCGGGCGCACCAGGATTTTGCCGCGGAATACGGCCTGCGCAACCACGGTTATCTGCCCGGCGGTGAGGGTTCCGAGGGCATTTGCCACGCGATGATGGCAGAAATGTACGCGCTTCCGGGGCAAGTGGTCGTGGGAACCGATTCGCATACCACGCACAGCGGCGCGCTCGGTTGCCTCGCCTTCGGTGTGGGCTCGACCGACATGGCTTTCAGCATGGTCTACGGGGCGATCAGGCTGAGCGTGCCGCAGACTTTGCGCATCGAACTGAACGGCCGCCTGCCCGCAGGCGTAAGCGCGAAAGACCTGGTCTTGCATCTGCTCGCTCTGCCTGACATCAAGGCGGGTGGTGGTGTCGGCAAGGTGTTCGAATTCGCCGGGCCGGCCATCGCGCAGCTTTCCACCGACGCGCGCGCCACGCTCACCAATATGACGGCGGAACTCGGCGGTTTCGCCGGCATTGTGGCTCCCGACGCAGAGACGCAGCGTTTTCTGCGCGAGCGTCGCGGCATCGATTTCAGGCTCGAGCCCTGGATGCGCAGCGACGCGGGCGCCCGCTATGCGGCGATTATCGCGGTCGACTGCGCTGCATTGAGTCCCATGGTCGCCAGGCCGGGCGATCCGGGCAACGGCCTTGCGCTGGCCGGCATCGAACGCAGAACGAAAGTCGACATCGCCTATGGCGGTTCATGCACCGCGGGCAAGCGCGAAGACTTCGATCAATACCATGCCGTGCTTGCCTGGGCTGCCGGGCGGGGTCTGCGTGCCGCTGCGGGCGTGCAGCTCTACCTGCAGTTCGGCACCATGGCGGTAAGAGACTACTGTGTCGAGCGCGGCTATCTTGCAGCCTTCGAGCGCGTCGGCGCCGAAATGCTGCTGCCTTCCTGCGGTGCCTGCGCGGGCGGCGGGCCGGGCTCTTCCACGCGCGCGGACCAAGTCACGATCAGCGCGATCAACCGGAATTTTCCCGGCCGATCCGGTCCGGGCGAGGTATGGCTGGCGAGCCCGCTAACCGTGGCGGCCAGCGCGATCGCGGGAGAACTGGTTTCCTTCGAGGAGTTGCGCGAGCGATTTCGCGCCTGATCGTCAGCGCGGCTTGCGCCTACTTGGTGCAGGCCCAGGCCACCACAGTGCACTCGCCGGCCGCGCACAGGCGTAGCGCCTTGGTTTCGGCTTCCTGGCGTGTCGCGCCGGTGGCGGGAGAATATTTTTTCGGCCCGCGCGCGAGCGCCCCGCAAGCGTTGCTGAAACTCACCACGACTTCGCAGCGCGGGTCGCCGCATAGATTCAGCGCCTCGATTTTGGCCGCACGCGAGGTGGCGCCGTTGGACACATAGCCGAAGCGGCCGGTTTCGCGCTGCAGGGCGATGGCGCCATGCGCGCCTTGTTTGGCCGCCGACTTGGCCAGGGCCGGTTGCGCCGCGCAAGCAATGGCGGCGATCAATCCGAGACAAAGCAGGGCGGCGCGCATATTGAAAACCTCCCTTACATGGTGGCGCCCAGGACCCAGGGCGCGAACTCGTCTTCGCCGTAGCCGAAGGCCTCGCTCTTGGTCTTGGCGCCCGAGGCGGTCTTGAGGATCAGCTCGAACAGCCGCTGCGCGGCTACGCCTATGCTTTCCTTGCCGTCAACGATAGTGCCGCAGTTCATGTCCATGTCCTCTTCCTGGTGATCGAACAGGCGCGTGTTGGTGGCGAGCTTGAGCGAGGGCGCGGGCTTGCAGCCATAGGCCGAGCCGCGGCCGGTGGTGAAGCAGACGAGATTGGCGCCGCCCGCGATCTGCCCGGTCGCCGACACCGGATCGTAGCCGGGCGTGTCCATGTAGACAAAGCCCCTGGCGGTCACCGCTTCGGCGTATTCGTACACGTCGACCAGGTTGGTGGTGCCGCCCTTGGCGACGGCGCCCAGCGACTTCTCCAGGATGGTGCTGAGGCCGCCGGCCTTGTTGCCGGGCGAGGGGTTGTTGTTCATTTCGTTGCCGTTGCGCGCCGTGTAGTCCTCCCACCACTTGATGCGGCGGATCAGCTTCTCGCCGATCTCGCGCGTCACCGCGCGCCGCGTGAGCAGGTGCTCGGCGCCGTAGATCTCCGGGGTTTCCGACAGGATGGCGCCGCCGCCATGGCGCACCAGCAGGTCCACTGCCGCGCCCAGCACGGTGTTGGCGGAAATGCCGGAGTAGCCGTCCGAGCCGCCGCACTGCAGCGCGAGCAGCAGGTGGCTCGCCGGCACGGTTTCGCGCTTTACCTGGTTGGCCTCGGGCAGGATCGCCTCGATGCGCGCGATGCCTTCGCGCACGGCCTTCATGGTGCCGCCTTTTTCCTGGATGGTATAGGCGGCGAGTTTGTCGCTGCGCGTGAGCTGCTGCGCAGCGAGCAGGCTGTGTATCTGGTTCGCCTCGCAGCCCAGGCCCACGACCTGCGTTGCGTAGAAATTCGGATGCCGCGCGTAGCCGGCCATGGTCCGGCGCAGCAGGTCCATGGGCTCGCCCTCGGAGGCCATGCCGCAGCCGCTTTTGTGCGTCAGCGCGACCACGCCATCGACATTCGGAAACGCGTCCAGGCGGTTTTCGAAATGCCGCGCGATCATGCGCGCGACCGTGGCCGAGCAGTTGACGCTGGTGAGAATGCCGATGAAATTGCGCGTGGCGACGCGCCCGTCGGCTCGAACGATGCCCTGGAACGTCGCCGGCTGCGCGACGAAATCCGTGGGCCTGGCATCGGCGCAGAAAGCATAGTCGCGGTCGAAGTCGCCCATGGCGATGTTGTGCACATGCACGTGCTCGCCCGCGCGGATGTCGCGGGTGGCGAAACCGATGATCTGGTTGTAGCGCCGCACCGGGCTGCCGGACTTGAGTTCGCGCACTGCGATCTTGTGCCCGGCGGGCACGCGCGCCGCTACGCGCACATTGTTTTCCTTGAGCAGCGTCGTGCCCTCGGCGATCTCGACGCGCGCGATGACTACGTCGTCGGCGGGATTGAGGCGTATGGTAAGGTCGGCGGCTTGCAGCATGGTGCTACCTCTGTGGTTCGGATTGGCAAGGAAGAAACGATTCTACACTTGTGCGATTACGCCCGCCCCCGCGGCGGAGCTGCGCTTTTTGCTTTTATCAATAAGCGTGGTTTTGGTACTGATGCGCTTTTCATCCGTGCCAAAACCACGCTTGGCGCGCGCAGCGCGCAATGGCCGCACGCCGAGATCGCCAGACCTTGGCACGCACATCGAACTGCAGTGCCCGAGCTTGCGCGGACGGCGACCCGTCCGCGCGGATCGTCGATTGCGCACGGATGAAAAGCGTATCCGTGCACAATCGACGATCTCGTCTAGAACCCTCACGCTGTCCCTGTCGTTAACCATAACCGTGTTTTAGTTCCGGCATAACGCGCTTTGCGCATTAGCCTCCACTGAAACTTCGTTTTCTGTGCGGTGCGCCGGGAGACCGGCAAGGAGTTACGGGTGAAAGTCCCGAACGATAAAGG
>CAKKSJ010000200.1 GCA_919902965.1 Burkholderiales bacterium | reverse complement strand
CGCGCGCGCGGCTGCAGCTGTACCTGCAAGGCAAGCCCT
The DNA here is from genome assembly GCA_919902965.1 of Burkholderiales bacterium. GTDB lineage: Bacteria > Pseudomonadota > Gammaproteobacteria > Burkholderiales > SG8-39 > 2-12-FULL-64-23. Next base: position 7,200 of record CAKKSJ010000200.1, on the reverse strand, counting down.
TCCGGGCGCCCTAGGGTCCTAACCCAGAACCAGATCGACCAGATAGGCCGCGCCATAGGCGGGCACGGCCGCGCCCAGGAATATCACCAGGCCGCGCGTCACCCCTTTGGGTATGCCCATTTCCACCAGCTGGCGCTTGATGAAATAGGCGGCGGCGAAATACACGATCGTCGATATGACGATGCCGGTCAGGTTGAGGCCGCCCAGCTTAAGGCTGCCCGCGTCGAGGCTGTTCATCCCAGCTTAAGGCTGCCCGCGTCGAAGCTGTTCATGTTGGTGTTGTTCATGCCCGAAGCATACCCAAGAGCGCGCCCTGTCGTCTGGCCTGATAAAATTACGCCATGAAAGCGATGATCGGCATACTCGGCGGCATGGGACCGCTGGCGACGGTGGATTTCCTGCGCAAACTGGTCGAGCGCACCCCCGCCAGCCGCGACCAGGAGCATGTCCCGCTGATTGTCTATTCGGTGCCGCAGATCCCGGACCGCACCGCCGGCATCCTCGGCGCGGGCGAGTCGCCCCTGGCGGCGATGCGCGCCGGCATGCAGATGCTCGAGCGCGCCGGCGCGAAGGCCATTGCCATACCCTGCAACACCGCGCACTACTGGTATGAGGATCTCGCGCGCGCATGCAGCGTGCCCTTGCTGCACATTGCCGACAGCGCCTGCGCCGCGTTGGGAGAAGGGATTGTGAATGTGGGGCTGTTGGGAACCGCGGGAACGCTCGCCGCGGGTTTTTACCAGCAGCGGCTGGCCGCGCGCGGCTACCAATGCCTGATCAATCGGCAGGACGAAATCGATACCTGGGTCATGCCCGGCATCGGCCTGGTCAAGGCCGGCGACGTGCGCGGCGGCGGCGCCCTGCTGCAGCAGGCCCTGGCGGCGCTGTTCGACAGCGGCGCGCAGCGCGTCATACTCGCCTGCACCGAAACGCCCATCGGGCTGGAATGCATCGCCGCGCCGCAGCTGCCCCGCTGTGTCGATGCGACGATCGCCCTGGCCGATGCCTGCATACAATGGTCGACGCTGAACGGCCAGGGCGGAGCGCCCACAGCGACCGCTTAGAAAAATCCGGCCGGCACTACGCTCTTGTACAAAACATGGGCATATGCGTAGAATGATCCGAGCAGCATCCCGCCAAGAATCCGGGCACCCATCGAGTCGGACTATTCATAGCCTAAGGAGCATTCTTATGAAACGTTTTACCCCTCTGATTGTTGCGCTGTTCGCTAGTGCCGCATTTATCGCCCCGGCGACGGCGGCGGATACGCTGAAGAAGATCAAGGAATCCGGCACCATCACTATCGGCCACCGCGATGCCTCGATTCCGTTTTCCTATCTGGATGACAAGCAGCAGCCCATCGGCTACTCGATGGATCTGTGCCTGAAAATTGTCGACGCCCTCAAGTCCCAGCTGAAAAAGCCCAATCTCAAGGTCGTCCTCAACCCGGTGACCTCGCAGACGCGCATTCCGCTGATCGCCAATGGCTCGATCGACATGGAGTGCGGCTCGACCACCAATAGCGTCGAGCGGCAAAAACAGGTCAGTTTCGTCGTCACCACTTTCATCACCGGCACCAAGCTGCTGGCAAAGAAATCCTCGAAAGTGAAAAGCTACAAAGACTTGAAGGACAAGGCGGTGGTGGTCACTAACGGCACCACCAACGAGCGCGCCATCAAGGAACTCGACGCCAAGGAAAAACTCGGCATGAAATTCATTCCGTCCAAGGACCACGCCGAGTCCTTCCTGTCGGTGGACAGCGGCCGCGCCGTCGCGTTTCCGATGGACGACATCCTGCTCGCCGGCCTTATCAACAACTCGAAGAATCCGGGCGAATTCGAAATCATCGGATCGTTCCTGTCGCACGATCCCTACGCCATCATGATCAGCAAGGACGACCCGGCGTTCAAGAAATTCACTGATGGCGTGATCATCGGCCTGATGAAAAGCGGCGAGATCAACAAGATCTACAAGAAGTGGTTCGAAACACCGATCCCGCCCAAAGGCAACAACCTGAAATTCCCGATGAGCGACGGCCTGAAGGAGGCGATCAAGAACCCCAACGACAAGGGCGCCTGAGCGCGTCCGAAACCGACAAACGGGGGACGTCAGTCTCCCGTTTTTCTTTGTGCGCGGCGCTGCATAAGCTCTTTGGCGAATGAACTATAACTGGAACTGGAAAATCTTCTGGGAACCGGTGGCGGCCGGCGACGGCGTCTACTGGGAGTGGATGGTGTCGGGCCTGGCATGGACGCTTTCCACCGGGCTGCTGGCGTGGGTGATCGCGCTCCTGATAGGCGTGGTGATCGGGGTGGTTCGCACCACGCCGCTAAAATGGCCGGTGCGCCTGGGCGACGCCTGGGTGGAACTGTTTCGCAACATCCCGCTGCTGGTGCAGATGTTCCTGTGGTATTTCGTGCTGCCGGAAGTGCTGCCTTTCGGCCTGGGCACCACCATGAAACAGATGAACCCGCCCTGGGCCACATTCGTGCCGGCGGTGCTGTGCCTGGGGTTCTTCACTTCGGCGCGCATAGCCGAGCAGGTCAAAGCCGGCATCCAGTCCCTGCCGCGCGGCCAGACCCTGGCCGGGACCGCCCTCGGGCTCACCATGGTGCAGACCTATCGCTATGTGACCCTGCCGATGGCGTTTCGCATCGTGATCCCGCCGTTCACCTCCGAGTTCATGAATATCATCAAGAACTCATCGGTGGCCCTGACCATAGGCCTGCTCGAATTGACCCAGCGCGCCAGCGACATGTCGGAATACACCTTCCAGACCTTCGAGGCGTTTACCGCGGCGACCACGCTCTATATCGCGATCACGCTGATCGTGGTCTACGGCATGCGCCGGCTGGAGAAGAAGGTCCAGGTGCCGGGCTTCATCGGCAGCGGCGGCCAGGGCGGGGGGCATTGACGTGGGCGGCATCGACTTCGATGTCATCCAGCGCTCGCTGCCGTTTCTGTGGAAAGGCCTGCAGTTCTCGATACAGCTGACGCTTACGGCGATGGTCGGCGGCATTATCCTCGGCACACTGCTGGCGATGATGCGGCTCTCCAGCTTCAAGCTGCTGAATCTCCCGGCCACTGTCTACGTCAACGGCATCAGGTCGATTCCGCTGGTGCTGGTGATCTTCTGGTTCTATTTTCTGGTCCCGCTGATCCTGCAGTCGGTAACGGGCGCGCCCGCGCCGGTGCATGTCGGCCCGGAGAAAAGCGCGCTCATCACCTTCATCCTGTTTCAGGCGGCCTACTATTCCGAGATCATGCGCGCCGGCATCCAGAGCGTGTCCCGAGGCCAGGTCGCCGCCGCCTACGCGCTGGGTCTCACTTACTTCCAGTCCATGGCCCAGGTCATCCTGCCGCAGGCGTTTCGCAACATGATTCCGATATTGCTCACCCAGACCATCGTGCTGTTCCAGGACACCTCGCTGGTGTACGTGCTGTCGATTACCGATCTGCTCGGCGCGGCAGTCAAGACCGCGCAGCGCGACGGCCGCCTGGTCGAAATGTATGTGTTTGTCGCATTGATCTATTTTTTACTGTCCTATACGCTGTCGGAGCTGGTCAAGCGACTGCAGACCAGGGTCGCCGTGATCCGTTGAAAAACAAGACCCCGGGGTACGCATGATTTCCATGAAAGACGTGAGCAAGTGGTACGGAAAATTTCACGTGCTCAAACAATGCACCACCCACGTCAACAAGGGGGAGGTGGTAATAGTGTGCGGCCCGTCCGGATCGGGCAAATCCACGCTGATCAAGACGGTCAACGCGCTCGAGCCGTTCCAGGAGGGTGAGATTATTGTCGACGGCATTTCGGTGGGCGACCCCAAGACCGACCTGCCCAAACTGCGCGCCAGGATCGGCATGGTGTTCCAGAATTTCGAGTTGTTCCCGCACATGAAAATTACCGAGAACCTGACCCTGGGCCAGATCAAGGTGCTGGGCCGCAGCCCGGACGAAGCCAGGGAGCGCGGACTGAAAATGCTCGACCGCGTCGGCCTGATCGATCAGAAGGACAAATTCCCGGGCCAGCTCTCCGGCGGCCAGCAGCAGCGCGTGGCCATCGCGCGCGCGCTTTCCATGGACCCGATCGCCATGCTGTTCGACGAGCCGACCTCGGCGCTGGACCCGGAGATGATCAACGAGGTGCTCGATGTGATGGTCCAACTGGCCCTGGAAGGCATGACCATGATGTGCGTATCCCACGAAATGGGCTTTGCGCGCAAAGTGGCGCACCGCGTGATTTTCATGGACGAGGGCAGCATTGTCGAGGACGCCACCAAGGACGATTTCTTCGGCAAGCCGCGCTCGGAGCGGGCGCAGCTGTTCCTGTCGAAGATCCTGCACCACTAGAGACCCTAGGGTCTGTCGACATTCACCGGCGGTCGTTCAGGGAAGAACCGATATCTCCAGCGCCTTGCACGCCTGGCGCAGCTTCTCGTCCAGGCTTGCGAGCGAAAAACCGCGGCGCTGCGCGAACTCGAGGTAGGCGGCGTCGTAGGACGTCAGTCCGAAGCGCCGTGCGATCGACAGTATGTCGGCCAAGCCAGCGGTCGCATCGACTTCAATCGGCAACGCCGACAAAGCCGAAATGCAGCGGTCGAAATCACCGTCGGCGATGCGCTTCCGGCGCAGGGCTGTCACCAGCGCGTTGCCGACCTCCAGAGGCCAGATCGAGGGGACATGCGCGTTCTCCTGCTCGAGGCGGTCAGCCAGCGCGTCTGTGCTTGCGTTCGCTTCGTCCTGCAACAGCCAGGCCAGCGCAACCGAACTGTCGAGCACGAAAGCCATCAGACACGGTGCCCCTGGTGTGCCAGATCGCGCAGGCTTTCTCCGCAGCGGAGAACGTCCTTCAGCCTTACGCCGCGGCGCGCGAGCGCCTTGCGTACGCTGCGCAACTCGCCGATGGCAGCGCGAATGCGCCCTGCATCGCGATCGCCCACCGGCGTAAGCTCGGCAACCGGCCGGCCGTGCTTGGTAATCACGAAGCGTTCGCCCTTTTGCACCCGCTCAAGGAGTTTGGGAAGATGTGTCTTGGCTTCGTAGGCTCCGATTTCAGACATGGCGCGCTGCCTCTCAAATCAATATCAGACTAGTCTGAACTAGTCTGAATTCCTCGTCAAGCAGCGAAGGGTATTGAGAAAGCACGGGGGGAGGTATCCCCTCTTTGCGTCACAAACTTCCGCAGGCCCTGTTCGCCGCGCGCTCAGTGCGCCGCCAGCCAGTCGAGCAGCTTGACGGCTTCGGCGACGCCCTGCTTGCGCGCCTGCTCCAGCCAGAACGCCGCGGCAGCACGGTCCACGGCCGTCCCCCGGCCTTCGATATACGCGCGCGCCAGATTGACCTGCGCGCTGCCCAGGCCCGCCTCGGCGGCGCGCTTGTACCAGGCGAAGGCTACACCCGGGTTCGCCGGCTCGCCGCGCCCGGTCTCGTACATCTGCCCGAGGTTGTTTTGCGCGGCGGGCTCGCCCAGCCTGGCCGCATCCATGAAATAGGCAAATGCGCGCTTGTCGTCGCGCGCAAGCAGTTCGCCGGTCGAATACGCCCATCCCAGCAGGCTCATCGCACCGGCGCGCCCCTGCGCGGCCGCGCGCCCCAGCCAGGCAAGCGCGCATGCGGCGTCGCGCTTTTCGCGCAGGCACAGCCTTCCCTTCATTTCCTGCGCCAGCGGATGGCCTGCGTTCGCCGCCTGGTCGAGCATCTGGCCGGCCGCCGCCGAGTTCGGATCGCCACAGGCCGAGGCGTGAAACAGCGCCGCGACGTGCCCCTGCTGCGCCGCGCGGCCGTAGTGTTCGCAGGCTTTGGCCTCGCTGCGCTCGGCCACGATGCCCAGGCGGTGCAGGCCGCCCAGGCTTGCGCTGGCGCGCGCATCGCCGGCGCTCGAGCGCCGGTTCAGGCGCCACAGCGTGTCCGACATATCCTTCCGGAAGCGGTCGGCAAGCGCCTGGCCGTGATCGAGGCGCACCAGCGCCTCGGCCATTTCCATCTGCGCGACGTAGTCCACCGCCAGATCGGCGAGCGCATTTCTCGCGTCTTCGGTTTTCGCGCGCAGCGCGGCCAGTACCGCCTGGTCGCGCTTCTTCGCGCGGATCTGGGCAGCTTCGGCGCGGCCCAGCTCGGCGAGACGCTTGCGCAACTGGCCGATTTCAGCAGATTTTTTCTGGTCGAATTGCAGATCGAGCGCGTCCATGAGATCGAAGCCGCTCTGCGCAAGGGCGAATGGCGGCCACAGTGCCAACAGCAGCATTGCGGCCAAACTGCCGCATGCGCTGCGCGGGCGGCGCATCAGCATCGCGATGGCGCTTCGAGCGAACTATCGCGAACGCGCAGGATATCGAAGCGCCGATATCGACCGCGACACCGGATCAGATAAGCAGTGGATACGGACATGACGCAGCCCCTATACGCGCATATACCCATTCTCGCACCGCAGTAGAGCGAACTCCAAGGAAAATTGGACGGGCGAGTCGCTAGCGGCGTAGCGGACGGGAAAGTCTTGGTCCTATGCCGGATCCGGGCACGTCGCGTAAAGGCGCAGACGTGGAAGAAAGTGCAATTTTCCGGGGTCGCGTAAGCACCGGCGCCAGGCGGAAACCGACAGGCGTTTTACATCGACCGGCTGATCAGCGGCAGAGGCGAAGCTGAGCGCGTCGATTGCGATCACGTCGCTTGCTATAATCACGCGGTGAATCCAGGCAGCGACAAATTGAACAAGCGCATCCTCGTCACCGGCGGCGCCGGCTACATCGGCAGCCACGTGGTCAGGCAACTGGGCGAGGCCGGGCACGCGGTGACGGTGCTCGACAACCTCTCCACCGGGCGGCGCGAGGCGGTGCTCAGCGGCGAACTGGTGCTGGGCGATCTGGCCGATAGCGCGCTGCTCGACACCGTCCTCGGCCAGGGGCGGTTCGACGCGGTGATGCATTTCGCCGGCTCCATCGTGGTGCCCGAGTCGGTCAGCGACCCGCTCAAGTACTACGCCAACAACACTGCCAATACCCTGCAGCTGCTCGACGCCTGCCTACGGCACGGCGTCGGACGCTTTATCTTTTCCTCCACCGCGGCGGTCTACGGCATGGCCGAGGCGGCACTGGTGTCCGAAGACCAGCCGCCGGCGCCGATCAATCCCTATGGCGCATCCAAACTGATGAGCGAGCGCATGATCGCCGACGTGGCGGCCGCGCACCCGCTGAAATACGT
>CAKKSJ010000199.1 GCA_919902965.1 Burkholderiales bacterium | reverse complement strand
GGGGATGCGCCGCGAAGCAAGTCCCCGCAGGGGATTTCCCCTCATTTTGTAATGAGCTCTTGGTGCGCCGCCAGATCATTCTTCGCTGGACGTTTCGCGAATCATCTCGCGGAATTTCACCAGCTCGTATTCTTCGCCGCTGTCCACCACGCCCTGAGGCATCAGCAGGCAGGTCGCGTCACCTTTGCGGTACTCCATGTTCTGCCCGGGCACGAACGCCCCTGCGCGCAGCAGCACGCGCGCCTCGCCGGGCGACTCGTCGCCGTCGCTGATCAGAACGCCGGTCTCGCCACCACCAGCGCCGCTCAGGCTCAATTGCACCAGTTCCGCCGATCTGGCGATGATCTTTATACCGACCAGGCCCTTCAGCGGGATTTCGCGCTGCAGGCGGCGGATCACGCCGAGCACCCAGGTATCGCCGCCCTCGGGCTGCAGACCAAGCAGGCAGCCGAGCTTCAGCCACTCGCCTCTGATTTCCGGAATGCCCGCGCCAAAGCCGCCGGCGCTGACGTCCTCCACGATCCAGGTTTCCGTGTCGGCATCGTCGCCGGGCCCGGCGCCGAACAGGCTGAGCACGCCGTCGTAGCCGTGCACGACATTGAGGCGCGACTTCACCCGATGGCGCTGGTGCTTGCGCTCCGGTGGCTTGGGCGACCAGTAATGGGCCAGGTGACTGAGCACGTCGAGTACCTCGTCGGCAGGATAACTTCCGCCCAGATTCACTTGCGACGGAATCGCACCTGTCGTCCTGACCGTGTTGATCAGCGCTTCCAGGTCCTCCAGCGCCCTGCCGGCGGCAAAAAAGCGCAGCGTCGGCGCATGTTGCGGCGGTCGCGCCAGCCGCAGCGGCGCCTGGCTGGTGGCAAGGTCTATCCAGTACGCAATGTCTGGCTGCAGTTCCAGGCGCAGGGTAAACGACGCGCAGAAGTGGGCGATCAGGCGCTCGCACAGTTCGATCTCCAGCGGCAACAAACTGTCCGGCGAGGACGCGGACAGCATGACCGCTTTCAGGAATTCCTGCTCCGGCGTCGACTCGCCCGGGGCGCCGGGATAGAGCGTCACCGCCGTTTGCGCTAACTTGCGTGTTTCCGCCAGCGCGTAGACCTTCGCGATGACGCCCCATACGGACTGGTCCATCGGCCCATAGCGCACATACATCCACTTCACCTGAGCGCCGAGCGCGCGCAGCGCGCGCGCGAGCAGCAGCGGCATGCCGGCCTTGAGCGCATCTGCGCCCTTGGCGCCGGCAGCATAGAGATCGATACAGGCAACGTAGGCGAGAGCCGACTGGCGCCAGTATCCGAATATGGCCGTCCACAGCCGGGTTTCCTGGACTTTCGCTAGGCGCGGCGACGCCATGTAGTCGCGCGTGAGCTTGCGCAGCGGAATTTGCGCCGCCTCGTCCAGGAGTTGTACCAGCTGCGCGCGGTAGTCCGGTTTGAATCCGTCCTCCGCCATGACCGATTCGAGCCAGTGGCCCAGTTCGTCCAGGCACTTGGCGGCGTCGTTGCCGGGCAATTCATCAAGGAGCTTTTTCGCCTCCTTGAGGTTGGCCATCGGGTGATCCGGTTTCTTATTTCCGAACAGGCTGATCATGCGCGTCTCACAGAAAACTTCGGATCATTCCATGATGCGGCAAAAAACGCGGAACAATCAACGTCTGCGCCAAGGTTTCACATTGTTTTACAAGCTCGCCCGAATCGCATCGCCGCGCTCAGGCAGGGGGGGCGTGCGCGTCCTGCGGTTCGACGTGTATGGTAACCGATGTTTTTGCCAGATGGCCGGCGATCGATTCCTCCAGCCGGTCGCACAAGGCGTGGGAGTCGCGCACGCTGGTTTCCCCCGGCAAAGTCAAATGAAACTCGATGAAGCGCGTGGCCCCGGCTTTACGCGTGCGCAGCGCATGAAAACTCGCTCCGGCAGGCAGTGCGGCATGGATAAGTTCCTCGGTCTTGCTGATTTCCTGTTGCGACAAGGCCACATCCATCAGGCCGTCGATCGAGCGGCGCAGCAAATCGACGCCGGTGACGACGATGTGCAAGCCCACGGCCATCGCCATCAGCGGATCGAGTATGTTCCATGCCGGCATGAACACGATCACCAGCAGGCCGCCCAACACGCCGGCCGAGGTCCACACGTCGGTCAGCAAGTGCTTGGCGTCGGCCTCGATGGTGACGCTGTCATGCTCGGCCGCGACCTTGAGCATGAGCCGGGCGGTGGCGAAGTTCATCCCTGCGGCCAGCAGCCCGACGCCGATACCCCAGCCGAGATTGCCCGGGAGCAGCGGGTGCAGGAAGCGGCTCCATCCGGCGTAGATGATGGACGCAGCGGCAAACAGGATCAGCGTGCCCTCGACGCCGATGGAAAAATACTCCGCCTTGTCGTGGCCATAGGTATGGCGGTCGTCCGCGGGCTGCTCGGCGATGGTGAGCGCGGTCAGAGCGACCACGCCCGCGGCAAGGTTGACCAGCGCCTCCAGCGCATCGGACAACAGGCTCACCGAGTCGGTCAGGAAATAGGCGCCGAACTTCAGGGCGAGCGTTCCGATCGACGTGGCGATCGAAAGCAGGGCCATCTTGCGCGTCGCTTTCATTGGTTGTCGCAAAATGTCGCTCAATTGATTTGCAGCAGGGCCCCGCCCGTCCTCGGGCGAGGACTGCTCGTCATTATGCCATTTGCGCGCGGCGCCTATGCATGCGCGCATGCTGCGGCGCTTGACATCGTCTGTCATTTCGATAATACTCGAAATATGGAAATCACATCCGCCAGCGACAGCCTCGCCGCACTCGGACACGAAACCCGGCTCGCGATCTTTCGCTTGTTGATACAGGCCGGGCCGGCGGGCGTCAACGCCGGCCTGATCTGCGAAAAGCTCGCGCTGGCGCCGGCGACGCTGTCCTTCCATCTTGCCCACTTGAGCCGGGTGGGCCTGATACGCGGGCGGCAGGAAGGGCGGTTCATTTTCTATGCTGCCGACTATGCGTCTATGGATGCATTACTCGCCTTTCTCACCGACAACTGCTGCCAGGGCGCGCAATGCCTGCCCGGGGCGGGCGCTGCTGCCATCCCGAAGCGGCGGCGCAGCGCAGCCGCCCGTTAGTTCCACGGAGATCTGCGTGAGCGAAAATATTTTTAACGTCCTGTTCCTGTGCACCGGGAATTCGGCCCGCAGCATACTCGCCGAAGCCATTCTCAACGCGGCCGGCAAGGGGCGCTTTCGCGCCTATAGCGCGGGCAGCCACCCCGGCGGCAAGGTGAACCCGTACGCGATCGAGCTTCTGCAAACGCGGCATCTCGACACGGCCGGCCTGAGGAGCAAGAGCTGGGACGAATTTGCCGCGGCCGGCGCGCCGCAACTGGACTTCGTGTTCACGGTCTGCGACAACGCGGCGGGCGAGGTTTGTCCGCTGTGGCCGGGCAAGCCCATGACCGCGCATTGGGGCATCGCCGACCCGGCCGCGGTCGAAGGCAGCGACGCAGAAAAACGCGAGGCGTTTGCGCGGGCGTTCATCCTGTTGCAGCGCCGGATTTCGCTGTTCGCCAGCCTGCCGCTGGCCAAGCTCGATGCGCTGTCGATCAAGCGCGAAGTCGGTCGGATCGGCCGCCTGCGCGAAACAGGCGAATAGGGCATGAGCGCGCCGACTCTATCCGCGACCCGCAAGACCGGCAGCGCGTCGATGAGCGTGTTCGAGCGCTACCTGACGCTGTGGGTGTTCCTGTGCATTGTCTTCGGCGTCGCGCTGGGCCAGCTGCTGCCCGGCGTGTTCCAGGCGATCGGCCGCATGGAATTCGCACGCGTGAATCTTCCGGTCGGCCTGCTCATCTGGGTGATGATTATTCCCATGCTGGTGCGCATCGATTTCGGCGCCCTGCACCAGGTCAAGGATCACTGGCGCGGCATCGGCGTGACCCTGTTCGTCAACTGGGCGGTGAAGCCCTTCTCCATGGCGCTGCTCGGCTGGATATTCATCCGCCAGGTATTCGCGCCCTATCTGCCGGCGGAGCAGATCGACAGCTACATCGCAGGCCTGATCCTGCTCGCGGCCGCGCCGTGCACGGCGATGGTATTCGTCTGGAGCCGGCTTTCCGACGGCGATCCTTACTTCACGCTGTCGCAGGTCGCGCTGAACGACCTGATCATGATTTTCGCCTTCGCACCCATCGTCGCCCTGCTGCTCGGCATCGCCTCGATCAGCGTGCCCTGGGACACGCTCATCACTTCGGTCGTGCTCTATATCGTGATTCCGGTGATCCTCGCGCAACTCTGGCGCAAGTGGCTGCTCGCCAAAGGCGAGGCGCAATTCCAGCAGGCGCTGGCCGTGATCGGCCCCTACTCCGTCGCAGCGCTGCTCGCGACACTGGTGCTGCTGTTCGCGTTTCAGGGCGAGGCGATACTCAGGCAGCCATTGATCATCGCCATGCTCGCGCTGCCTATCCTGATCCAGGTGTTTTTCAATTCGGCGCTGGCATACGGGCTGAACCGCGCCGTAGGCGAAAAGCACAACATCGCCTGCCCTTCGGCGTTGATCGGCGCATCCAACTTTTTCGAACTGGCCGTGGCCGCGGCCATCAGCCTGTTCGGCTTCGATTCCGGGGCGGCGCTGGCCACCGTGGTCGGCGTGCTGATCGAGGTGCCGGTGATGCTGGCAGTGGTCAAAGTAGTCAATTCCACGCGCGGCTGGTACGAGCGCGGCGTTTAATCCGATCCATGAAGGAGCATGCACATGAGCACCGACAACATCCGTGAAATCGTGAAACAGAAATACGGCCAGGCCGCGCTGCGCGTTCAGGGCGGCGGCTCTTCCTGCTGCGGCGGCAGCCCCGCCGTGGGCGGGAGCTGCGATCCCATCACCTCCAATCTATATAGCACGCAGCAGGGCGGCGAAGTGCCGGAGCAGGCGCTGCAGGCCTCGCTCGGCTGCGGCAACCCGACCGCACTGGCGCAGTTGAATCCGGGAGAAACCGTGCTCGACCTCGGTTCCGGCGGCGGCATCGACGTGCTGCTCTCGGCCCGGCGGGTCGGCCCGACAGGCAAAGCCTACGGCCTGGACATGACCGATGAAATGCTCGCGCTGGCGCGCGCCAACCAGAAGAAAGCGGGGGTGGAGAATGTCGAATTCCTGAAAGGCGAAATCGAAAACATTCCGCTGCCGGACGACTCGGTCGACGTGATCATTTCCAATTGCGTGATCAACCTGTCGCCGGACAAGGACCGGGTATTGCGCGAAGCCTTCCGCGTGCTCAGGCCGGGTGGCCGCTTCGCAGTCTCGGACGTGGTGGTCACCGCCGACATCCCGGATGCAATCCGCAAGCGTGTCGAGTTATGGATAGGCTGCATCGCCGGCGCGCTGCGCGATTCGGACTACAGGGCAAAGCTCGCCGCTGCGGGTTTCGCCAACATCGAACTCGAACCCACGCGCGTCTACCAGGTCGAGGACGCGCGCCAGTTTCTCGCGGGCCAGGGCATGGACGTGGACGCCATCGCCGCGCAGGTCGACGGAAAATTCATGAGCGCCTTCGTGCGCGCCACCAAGCCCGCACGCGCGGCCTGCTGCTCCTGACGGTACGCCTGCGCCGCGGCGGCGCTCAGTCGCCTTCGAACTCGCACAGCGTGAACACCTTGTGCTTGAGTTTTTCCAGGCGCGCGCGCCCGCCCAGATCGGGCAGGTCGATCACGGCGCATACCTCCAACACCTTGCCGCCCATTTTTTCGATCAGCTTGATCGCGGCTTCGGCCGTGCCGCCGGTGGCGATCAGGTCGTCCACCAGCAGCACGCGCTCGCCCTTGGCGACCGCGTCGACATGCAGTTCGACGCGGTCGACTCCGTACTCCAGCTCATAGTCGTGCCCCACGGTTTCGGCGGGCAATTTGCCTTTCTTGCGTATCGGCACGAAACCCACGCCCAGCTGAAACGCAAGCGCAGCACCGATGATGAAACCGCGCGACTCGATGCCGGCGATTTTGTCGATTTTGACGCCGGTGTAGCGGTGCACGAATTCATTGATGGTGACGCGAAATCCGACCGGATCCTTGAGCAGGGTGGTGATGTCGCGAAACATGACCCCCTGCTTGGGGTAATGCGGAACGGTGCGGATGAGCGATTTGATCGGCATGGTTTTTCCTCGTAGAAAGCATTATTTTTGGTTGAGCACGCGCCCCGCAATCGCATCCAGACGCCGCAGCATGTCGGGGTCGCGCGCCTCGGGCGCGGTGATCAGCGCATGGCCGAGCGCGCTGCGACAGCTGCAGCCGGCCGCAGCGGCGTCCGCCTTTATCAGTGGCGCGACTTTCTTCACCAGCGCGCGCGCCTTCTCCGCGTTGGCGAGCAGCACCTTGATAATCGCCTCCACCGTCACGTCGTCGTGATGCGGATGCCAGCAGTCGTAGTCGGTGACCATGGCCACGGTCGCATAGCACATCTCGGCCTCGCGCGCGAGTTTGGCTTCGGGCATATTGGTCATGCCGATGACATCGCAGTTCCAGGTGCGGTACAGCTCGGACTCGGCCAGGCTGGAGAACTGCGGCCCCTCCATCACCAGATAAGTGCCGCCGCGCGCGAGCTCGATGCCGGATTCGCGCATCGCCGCCTCCAGGTGATCGCCCAGACGGCTGCACACCGGGTGCGCCATGGAAACATGCGCCACCAGGCCGGTACCGAAAAAACTTTTGGCGCGCGCGAACGTGCGGTCGATGAACTGATCCGCGATGACGAACATGCCCGGATGCAAATGCTCGCGCAGCGAACCCACCGCGCTCACGGAAATAACATCGGTCACGCCCAGGCGCTTGAGGACATCGATATTGGCGCGAAAATTGATTTCGGACGGTGGAATCCTGTGGCCGCGGCCGTGTCGCGGCAGAAACACCATGGCCTGACCGTCCAACTCGCCGCACAACAACTCGTCCGAGGGTTCGCCAAACGGCGAGGAAACTTTCTCCCAGCGCTTGCCCGCAAGGCCGTCGATGTCGTAGACCCCGCTGCCGCCGATGATGCCCAAAACGGATCTTGCTGCGGTCGAATCCATTGTGCTCTCCCTCTTCACCGTATCAACAACGGATTCTATATCAGCAGCGGCTTGCCGGGCCTCGACAGCCAGCGGGACTTCATCACAGCGCTGCGACATCGCCCTCGAATTCGGCTGCCGGAGCAACGTGACCGTGAAATATTCACGCTCGGCATGTCGGCTCGACGCCGCTCATTCCGCCATATTTGCCGCCTATCGACTTAGCTTGGACTGCAGCTCGGACCGACGCTAGGATTAGATCGACAACAAGGTCGTGCTTTGCTTCCGGGCGTTTGGCAATAGAATAAGGGTTCTATCCGGCACGCCCGCAGCAGCGGAAAGCAAACCTTCAATTAAACCGAAAGAAAGGTAAATCATGACTCCAAAACGACGCAACCGCGGTTTTACCTTGATCGAATTGATGGTCGTCGTGGCCATCGTAGGCATACTTGCGGGGATCGCGTATCCGTCGTACAAGAATTATGTCCTCAAAGGGAATCGCGCCAGCGCTCAGGCCTTCCTCATGGATGCCGCCCAGCGGCAGCAGCAGTATTTTCTGGACAACCGCGTCTATGCCAGCGGCCTTGACGTGCTCTTCGGCACGGCCACCGCCGCCGCCGCGGTTCCAAGCGAGGTTTCTCCATATTACGGCACGCCCGTTGTCGTCACCACCGCGGGACCTCCGCCTACATTTTTGATTACCGCTACGCCGCAGGGAAGCCAGGCGGCGAATAACGAGCCGGCGCTGAGCATCAACCAGGCCGGCAACAGAACGCCTTCAACTGTCTGGTAGCGGCTCGGGATGAAATCCTGGTGCAGACAATTCGGCCCTCGGATACCCGGTCAGCGGGGATTCACGCTGACGGAAATCCTGATCGTGGTCGCCATTATCGGCATTCTGGCGTCCCTGGCCGCACCGTCATTCAGCGATCTCATCAAGAGTCAGCGCGTCAAGTCCATGGCGACAGACATCAGCGCATCCCTGACATTGGCACGAAGCGAGGCAATCAAGCGCAACAAGAATGTAACGCTGTCGCCCATCGTCGCAGATACCTGGAAGAGCGGCTGGCAAATTGCGGATCCGGACAATGTCAACAACAACATAGAGGTCCACTCCGCCTTCGAAGATCTGACGGCCACCGGGCCCAGTAACGTGACCTACCGCAGTTCCGGCCGCCTACTGGGCGCCACGGCGCCTGCGTTCGACATAAGCGCCGCGGGCAGCTCCGCCCATCGCTGCGTTAGCGTCGATTTGAGCGGGCGCCCCTACATGAAGGATGCGGCATGTTAGCCCGGCGCCAAGCGTGCGATAGGCCTGAGCAAGGCACGACCATGCTCGAAGTGCTGGTCACGATAGTCATTCTGGCTTTCGGCATGCTCGGCCTGGCCGGCCTGCAAAGCAAGATATTCACTGCCGAGATGGAATCCTACCAGCGCGCCCAGGCAGTGCTGCTGATGAACGACATGGTCGAACGCATCAATGCTAATCGCGGCGCCGCGGCCACTTACGTACTCAGCCCGGCCAGCGCGACCTTGGGGACGGGAGATGCCCAACCCGCGGACTGCTCCAGCGTGGCCGCAGGGGTAGCGCGCGATCAATGCGAATGGAGCAATGCACTCAAGGGAGCGGCCGAGACCAGCGGCACGACCAAAGTAGGCGCGATGATAGGCGCGCTTGGGTGCGTCAGGCAGATACAGGCCGAGAACGCCGCGGCTGGCGTGTGCACGCCCGGCATTTATCTGGTCACCGTTGCATGGCAGGGCTTAACCCCGACCAGCATTCCCAGCGCGACCTGCGGCGCAGGAACGTTTGGCAGCGATGAGCGCCTGCGCCGCGCCCTTTCGGCGCGTGTGTCGATAGGTTTGCCCAGCTGCCAGTAATCCTTTGCCGGATGACTCACATGATGAAACCCCTGCCACCAATAAACTGCCGGCGCGAATTCCAGGGCGGCTTCTCACTCATTGAACTGATGATTGCCATCACCCTGGGTCTGATGATCATGGCCGGGCTCACCACGATTTTTGTCAAGAATAGCCTGGCACGCACTGAAATCGAGCGCAGCAACCGCCAACTCGAAAGCGGCCGCTACGCAATGACTTTGCTGACCGAAGACCTGCGCATGGCGGGCTTCTTTGCCGCATTCAATCCCTACGAACTGATCATCTCGACCGACAGCCCGCCCCTGGGCGCGGACACCAGCCCGGTCACTGCCGCCATCACTACGATGCCCGATGCCTGCGCCACCGACGTCGCCGACTTGAACAGGGCGTTCTTCTTCCATATACAAGGCATCGATAACACCGCCACCACGCCCTCCTGCGTTAGCGACGCACGCGCAGGTTCCGACATCCTGGTGGTTCGCCGCGTCGCCACCTGCACTGCCTCGCCCCTCGAAGCAGGCTGCGATGCGCTGCCCGCGGGCGCGCCTTTCTTCCAGTCCTCCAACTGCTACCAATCCACGGAGCTCGCAAAAAACTCCGGCGGGGCGGCTTCGGCCAAAGACTACCAGGCGCACTTCGTCCTCAATACCGACACAGCGCTGGCGACCAAGCACGCCCTCAACTGCACGACGATCGCCGAATATCGCCGCTACCTGACGCGCATCTACTTTGTCGCCAATAACAACGTCGGTTCGGACGGCATCCCCACGCTCAAGCGTGCCGAGTTGGGCGCCGGCACGTTCAGTATCGTGCCGCTGGTCGAGGGCATAGAGACCATCCAGTTTGAATATGGTGTCGATGCGAATGATGACGGCGTGGTCGACGGCTACAGCACCGATCCCAGTCTGACCAATTGCGGCTTGCCGACCGCCAACGCGCTGAATAGCCCCAAGTGCTGGCTTCGAACCTACGCGGTCAAGGTGAACCTGCTGGCTCGGAACGTCGAAAAATCAGCCGGGCACACCGACAGCAAGACCTATACCCTGGGCAGAAAAGCCGATGGCAGCAACAATGTTTTTCCTGCCACCGGCACCTATGCCGACGCATATAAGCGGCATGCCTACAACGCCGCGGTGCGGCTCGATAACCCCTCCGGAAGGCGCATGCCATGAGAACCCCGCCGCGACGCCAGCAAGGCGCAACCCTGCTCATCGGTCTGATCATGCTGGTGCTGCTGACGCTCATGGCGACCACCACGTTCCGCTTGGGCAAGAGCAATTTGCAGATCGTGGGCAATATGCAGTTTCGCAATGAAACCCTGCGCGCCGCGGAAGAAGCGGTGGAGGCGGCGATCAGCTTGCCGGGCAGCGTTTACGCAGCCTCGACGGCCAACGTCGATATCAATGCCGATGGAACCGCCGATGTCGCGGTGGCCATCACGCCCACGCTGCAGCAGGCGCACGTGCTGAAGAACAGCGCCCTGAACCTGGCCAACACCGGCCAACTCGGCTGCACCCTGGGAACGGCACAGGCTTTCGGCATTGTCGGCGCGGCCACCGGGAATTCGCTATGCGCGTTGACGCTGTACGACCTCAAGGTCGTCGCCACGGAAGCGTCCACCAGTACTTCTGTGGAACTTCGCCAGGGGGTATCGGTACAGGTACCGGCCGATACCGTGTGCAGCCTGGTGCCGTGCTGACGGTGGCCTGCCGGACCAACGCAAGCGACATTTGTGGGAGCAAAGTCATGAAACACACAAGCAAACACGCACTGCCGGCGCTGCTGTTGTGCGCGGCGACCGCAATTGCCCCGACGCAAACCGCAGCGGAAGACATCGACATATTCACCGGCGCCGGCGGCGGCACCGGCGCCGACCCGAAAATCCTGATCATTCTCGACAACACGTCCAACTGGTCCAGGCAAAACCAGCAATGGCCCGGGGGCCTCGCGCAAGGCCAGTCGGAAGCGCGTGCCATCAACACCGTGCTCGGCGCCATCAGTGCCGACGTGAATCTGGGCCTGATGGAGTTTGTCACCGGCGGCACCGCCAACGACACCGGCGGCTTCATCCGCAGGGCGATCAAGCCGATGACCGATGCCAACAAGACCGCCTTCAGCACCGAAATGACCACGATTTACAACAATGTCAGCGACCCGGACGAAAAGAGAAACGCCAATACGGAATACGGCAACCTGATGCGCGACGCTTACAATTACTTCAGCGGCGGCAATTCGGTTTCGCCGTCGGCGGTAATCGCGAGCAAGGCCGATCCCGACGGCTACACCGCCAACTACACCACCTTCAGGTCGCCGCTCTCCGACGCCAATTCCTGCGGGCGCAATTTCATCATATTCATCGGCAACCCGAATTCCAGCGGCCCCGCAGCCGACACGGCCGAGAACGGCACCGCGCTCGCCAGTTCCCCTTTGAGCTGCAGCGTCAGCCCGCAGCTCAAGGTCCCCGGATTTACCACGGGGACGACAACCACGACGACCAACCTCGGCTATACTTCGCAGTGCTATGCCAGCCAGGCCGCCTGCAGCACCAGCGACTTCGCCGCGCAGGCAGGCAGCTACGATAGCCTCAGTTGCAGCAACAGCCTCACCACCACCAACCTGGACACCTGCCTCAGCGGCACGCAACGCTACTCGGTGACCGGCAACACCATCACCAGCAGTGGCACCAGCACCGCGCCAGCGGTGATCACCGCCCCGACCAACACCAGCGTTACCACGAGCTGCTACGCTACCGCAGCGGCGGCCGCCGGGGACCATGGCGGCATGAGCCTGCCGACGCAGACCGTGGTCACCACCGGCACCGCGCCTAACCTGACCACCACCACCACTGCCTACAGCAACGATACCTATGTGATCGGCGCCGTGGACGCCGCCGCCAGCGCGAGTTGTACCGCTAGCGTGGGCGCAGCGGTGCTGGGTAGCAATCAGATCACTAACTCCAGCGCGCTTTCGACTTCCTGTTATACGGGTGTCAGCACTGGAAATACCAAATGGTCAAACTCTACCGATCACGGCAGCTTGACCTGCCCGGCCACGACGGTGGTCACCTCCGGAAACGACGTCACCACCACCACCTATAGCTGCACCTATAGCGCGGTAGCATCCGCCGACACCACGGGATGCTCGGGCAGCCTCACGCATGTGACCGTCACGCAAGCGGCTACCGGCTCGCCCTCCACGGTCACGACCACGCCGCGCTACAAGTACGCCGTGACCCAGACGGTGACCGCAAGCGCGGTCGCCGTTACCAGCACTGGCGCTGTTTCCACCCCCACCCTGCTCGGCAACACCTCGCAGTGTTACGCCAGCCCCACAGGCATCTCCGAATTCGCCACCAGCTGCGCCAGCTACAACGGCGGCTGCACCTTTGCCAGCCCCACCGCCAGCGCCGGCCTGTGCACTTCGGGCGCACGCTACATGGTCACCGGTAATAGTACCGGCACGGTGGTCACGCCGACCGGGTCCTTCATTACGCCGAGCACGGCCGCCAACGCGGACGAATGGGCGAGCTGCCTGCATAAGGCCAAGTCGATCAATGCGGCCAGCAGCCCGGCCGATACCATCAAACAGTCGATCACCACCTACACCATCGACGTGTTCAACGCGCAGCAAAACGCCGAGGAAACGCAGCTGTACATGAGCATGGCAAGAGCTGGCGGCGGCAAATATTTTGCCGCCACCAACGAGGCGGCCATTGTCAACGCATTGAAAAGCATTCTGAACGAAATCCAGTCGGTCAACACCACTTTCGCCTCGGCCAGCCTGCCGGTCAACGCCACCAACCGCACCCAGAACGCGAACCAGGTGTTCATCGGCATGTTCCGCCCCGATCCAGACGCCAATCCGCGCTGGTACGGCAACCTCAAGCAGTATGCGATCGGCAAAGTCGGCGGCGACCTCGATCTGGTCGACAAGAACAGCGCCCCGGCCACCAACGCGCTCACCGGCTTCATCGACGATTGCGCCGCGAGCTTCTGGACCACCGACTCGAGCAATTATTGGTCCAATATCGTGGTCAATCCTGACCCCGCCAGCAACTGCGCTTCCGCGGTTGCATCCGGCACCATTTATTCGGACCTGCCGGACGGCCCGACCGTGGAAAAAGGCGCGGTTGCAGAAATCCTGCGCCGGGGCAATACCCCGGGCGGCGCGACCACTCAGACCACCGCCAACCGCAATATGCTCACCCTAAGCGGCACGTCGCTGGTCGATTTCAATACCACGAACGTCCCCAGCGGCACTCTGGCTGCCAACATTGTCGACTTCACCCTGGGCAAGGACGTGAACAATGCCACCGGCCTGTACGATGCCAGCACCAATCCCACCCAGACGCGGCCCTCGATCCACGGGGACGTGGTGCATTCGCGGCCGCTGCCGGTCAACTATGGGGGTACCGCCGGGGTCACGGTCTATTACGGTGCGAACGACGGCACGCTGCGCGCGGTGGACGCCTCCAACGGCAAGGAACGCTGGGCGTTCGTCGCACCGACACATTACTCCAAGCTGCAGCGGCTGAAGGAAAACACTCCCGCAGTCGATTACAAGCTCGGCACGGTTGGCGCCACCGCCAAGGACTACTTTTTCGACGGCTCGATCGGCATTTATCAGGCGGCCGCGGAAGGAACCAACCCCCCGGTCTGGATCTACCCGACCCAGCGCCGAGGCGGCAGGATGATCTACGCCTTCGATGTCTCAGACCCGACTGCGAATCCGGCGCTGAAATGGAAACACGGTTGCGACTCGGCCGGCACCTGCGATACCGGCTTCTCGCAGATGGGGCAGACCTGGTCGACGCCCAATGTCGCCTTCATCAACGGCTACTCGCCCGACAAGACGACCAACCCGGTGGTGGTGATAGGCGGCGGCTACGATAGCTGCGAAGACGCCGACGTTGTGGCGCCCTCTTGCGGTTCGACCACAGGCAATGTGGTCTATTTCATCGACGCCAACACCGGCACATTGATTACCTCATTCGCCACAGCGCGCGGCGTAGCGGCGGACGTGAACATGATCGACATCAATAACGACGGTTTGGTCGATTACGCCTATGTCGCCGACATCGGAGGGAATATCTATCGCATCGATTTCGTCGGCTCCCCGACCACCCTGACGGCGTTGCCCTACCCCGCGTCGACCAACAACACCACCGACACCACCAAATGGTTCATGCACAAGATCGCCTATACCAACGGCGTCGGCCAGGGGCGCAAATTCCTGTTCGGACCCGGGCTGTTCCCGTCCGGATCCTCGACCTTCCTTGCGATAGTCTCGGGCGATCGCGAACATCCGCTGATAAGCAATTACCCCTACACCGCGTTGCCCTACCCCAACAAGGCCTATGTCTACAAGGACGACCTGACCTCCACGCCGAGCACCGCGGCCACCGATCTGGACTTGGATTCGAACATGATGGACGTCAGCGATGCCAACGCCTCGACCTGCACCAGCACAAACCTGCTCACCAGCGCCAGCAAGAAAGGCTGGTTCATGTATTTGAATGCGAACGGACAAGGCGAACAGGGTGTCACCGGCGCGGTGATTGTCGGCGGCATGGTCACCTTCAGCACCAACCGGCCGCTCAGCAGCGCCTTGTCGTGCAATACCCGGCTGGGCGAAGCGCGCGGTTACTTTGTCAATCTGTTCAATGGATCGGGCTCGATAGGTACCGCAAACAATGCTTCTTGTGGCGGGGTTCGATCGGTCACATTTGCCGGCGGCGGGCTGCCGCCCTCACCCGTGATCGGCATCGTGCCCATCGACGGCCAGCCGACAGCGGTCCTGATCGGCGCGCCGCCGCGCGACGGGGGCGGAGCTTCACCGATCAAGCCGTCCAAGATCAATCCGCCAATAACCCAGACGCGCACGCGCACCTATAAGTTCCTTAAGGGGGACAACTGAGGAAGTCCAAGTCCAGGCTCCTGGATGGGGAGAAGATCGCCGCCCGCCCGCAGCGCCAGCGAGGACGGACGGAGCGGCGCAGCCGCCTCTAGACTCGAAAAGAGGATACCTCTCGACAGAGGGCAAGGAGGGGGGGACCGAGCCAACCGCTAGTAACACTATGCGGTTCAGTCCCAGCGTGGGACTGTTGGGACAGATCGGGCCGAGCTTGCAGGACCTTGGGCAAGGGGCCACGCCGCTGCCGACATACCAAGTTTTGTACCGGGATGGCTCCCTAGGCAGGGCAAAAGTGAGAGCTCTTGGCTGGTTAGGTCGACTGCAGTCTATGGCGGGATGCAAATCCCAACCCGGAACCGCCTGTCGGGTTCCTGTCAAGAGATGCGGAGTCTTCGACAGGATTTTCCCCCTCGATTTCGGGTTGCGTGCCCCGTAGGCCAATTTTTTACGCCACAAACGTGTTTTCCAAGGGGACGTACCCCGTCTAGTCCTGGCATGAGAATTGCTTTCATTCTCATTAGGTTGTCTGGTTATCGCTTCGGCGCGAATACGGGAGACCTAAATGCTCGGCAGACTGCGCCTTGCCTGATGCTTTTACATCCACCTAGGAAACGTCAACAGAAGGAGGTAATGTGAAATGAACGCGATACGAACCGAGGAAACACCTGCTGCTTTATTTCGAGTTTTGTCAGGTTCCGGCTTGCTTGGAAAAGCGGGACTGGCACTCTCACTGCTGCTCGCAGTAGTCGTTACGACGGCCACGCCAGCGATGGCGCTAGAGACAGACCTGAACTTCTCTGACCCGCTGACCGGTCCGACGAGCCCGCACCTTACGTTGGTGCCGGGTTACAGTTACGACGCCAACGGCTTGACTCGAACTTCGTCCGCTTCGGGCACTGGAAACGGAACCGATCGTCCCATGATAAAGACGGTCTCCGGCGCGTTCCTAACAACAGATTTCGTTTTCGAAGTGGACGTGACGGCCCCCACAACCAATAACGACATTATCTACGTCGGCTTCGGCCAGGGCACAAAGAACCCGAGCTACTATAACGAGCCGACAGAGTCATTCGAATTCCGGATACACAACCTCTATCCTTATTATGGGATCGACGCGGCAGTCGACGTGGGCGAAATTCCCATGGGCTTTACATTCATTCAGAGCATCGGGTCTTATCAAACTGGAGTGACGACAACTTTCCGTATCGCTCGCAGTGGCAACGACGTTACTCTGTCGGTGCCCAGCCAACTCCCAGGAGCCAGCGTAACCGTCCCCTTAACTTCAGTGCCCTCCCTAAACACTACGAATGCTTACCTCTTCTTCGGAAATAGCGCTGTAGGGACGACATTCAGCAACTTCCGCGTCCTTGCGTCCGGAGGAGGAGACACCACGCTGCCGGTCATTTCCAAGCTCACCGCTTCGCAGGAGATCATCTGGCCGCCCAATCACAAGATGGTCTCCGTGACGCTTAACGCGGTCGCGACCGACAACGTTGGTGTCACCTCACTCAAGATTGTGAGCGCGACGAGCAACGAGCCGGACAACGGCCTTGGCGATGGCGATAAGCCCAACGATATCCAGATCACTGGCGACCTCACGCTCAACCTCCGCGCGGAGCGTAGCGGCAAGGGCAACGGCCGCATCTACACCGTTACCGTTGAGGCCCGTGATGCCGCCGGCAATGCGGCCACCAAGTCCGTGACCGTTAGCGTGCCCAAAGATAACAGCCTTAGCCGGATTCCTTTCTAGGCCGGAGCCGCGAGTATGGTGTCCGCCAAGAATCCTGGTGGACACCAAGATGAGCTGGTTTTTCATTATCGGCTGTCACCGAGTCC
Organism: Burkholderiales bacterium; assembly: GCA_919902965.1. Taxonomy (GTDB): domain Bacteria; phylum Pseudomonadota; class Gammaproteobacteria; order Burkholderiales; family SG8-39; genus 2-12-FULL-64-23. The sequence goes on along the minus strand of CAKKSJ010000199.1, from coordinate 613 downwards.
GCCCAACAGGGCGGACTTTTTTTCCGCCGACCCGAAGCATGCGCGTTATTGCCTCCCCGACCAGGGCAAATCTGGGCAACGCTCCTGGTTGGTCAAGATACCGCTGGTTTAGCGGTTTTCTACCAGATACGCTGAGGAAATAATTGCTATTTGGCTTGGGCATGACGCTGCGCTTGCTCCCGCGTCAGATCATCAATCATCTCGGGGCGCAGATACTTATCAAATTTAAACGCGCACCGACAGTCAACGCACTATTTCGGACTGCGGCGGACAATAAAAAGGCCGTAATCCTTGTTTTTACTTGGAATTACGGCCTTTATCGGATTGCTTTGGACTGGGTGATGGTGCGGGTAGAGGAGTCGAAAAATCGCCTGAAACCCGCATCAATGCTTGATCTATGTTTTTCGGTTTACGAAACTACCCCACAATCTACCCGCAGCGTATGCACGCTACGCCCTGCATACTCGCACGCGCGAGGCGACAGCCGCATCTTACCCTTTCTCCCTCTTATGCAAACAACGAGGCTCAGATTCTAAGCTTGATCCTCGGGCGCACCCGACCGGTTTCACCCGTCGGGCCTGGCTCTACTCGGGCGATTGCCCTCACCGAGCCA
>CAKKSJ010000198.1 GCA_919902965.1 Burkholderiales bacterium | reverse complement strand
TGATGAGCGAGCGCATGATCGCCGACGTGGCGGCCGCGCACCCGCTGAAATACGTGATCCTGCGCTATTTCAACGTCGCCGGCGCGGAGAACAGCGGGCGCCTGGGCCAATCGGGCGCCGGCGCAACCCACTTGATCCGCGTCGCCTGCCAGACCGCGCTCGGGCTGCGCCCGGAGATGACGATTTACGGCGACGACTACCCGACGCCGGACGGCACCTGCATCCGCGACTACATCCACGTCGAAGACCTCGCCGAAGCCCATCTCGAAGCGCTCGGCTACCTTAAACGTGGCAGCGCCTCCGCGGTGCTCAATTTCGGCTATGCGCGCGGCTACAGCGTGCGCGAAGTGGTCGCAGCGGTGAAACAGGCTTCGGGCGTGGATTTCAAGGTGCGCGTCGGAGAGCGGCGCGGGGGCGACCCGGCGCGGCTGGTCTCCGCCAACGCCAGGCTCAAGGCCGCCTTCGACTGGCAGCCGCGCGGAACAAGCCTGGAAGAAATTGCGCGCTCGGCGCTGGCCTGGGAAAAGCGGCTGCTCGCGAAGACGCGCTAGCCGCGCTTTTCGCGCCCTCTCTCAGTCCAGCCGGGCGCGGGTCGCACGTGGACCCGCTATGCGGGCACCACCACCTTCGGCTTCAGGCCCAACTTCTTCGCGCGACGGGCGAACTTCCGTTCGTCAAACGACGCCACGCTGACGCAGCTTCGGTAGCTCGCGTGATGCATGGCATCGGCGAACTCAATCCCCGCGTCGCAATGCGACAGCGCTTGCTCCACCGTACTGCGGTCTTCGATAGTGACCTGTGGCAAGCCGAGCAGGTGTCGCAAGACCGAAACCGCTTCGGCTCGCGCGAAACCGTAGTAACCTCGCATGATCCACTCGAGTTCCAGGATCACTGTCTTGCACACCAACAGCGGCTGGCCGGACTCCATCAGGCGCCGCGCTGCCATCCGCTGGCGTTCCGCTTCGGCATCCGACCGGTCCTCGACGTAGTAGCGGGCGAGGACGTTGGCGTCCAGGCCTATCATCGTTTCAACAGTGTCGCCGGGTCGACGTCCGCTGGCACGGCTGCGCGGCGGCTTTTCAGCATGCCGAATCCGCTATCCGGCACGCCGGTCGGTGAGCTTTTGATACGCAATTCGGCATGATCGCCGACCAGCACGAATTCGATTCGACTGCCCTGCCGAATGCCCAAGCGCTGCCGTACTTCCTTTGGGATCGTTACCTGGCCCTTGCTGGTGACCGATGTGACTTCCATGGCTGTCTCCAGGTATTCTGAAGTAATACCAAGTAATACTAGCGTCGCCGTCGCCCAGTTGCAAACGTCGCTTGGCGAGCATGAAGCAGATCGAAGGCGCCGTCTCTCCGGACGCTTGCTTGGCACGCGGCGGTCATTTATCCAGCAACACCTGCGGCAATTGCGCCGCCGCTTTTTCACAATTGGGCGTCTACGAACCCTCAGGCGCGTGGAACGCCAACGATATCGGTCATTCGGCTGAAAGCTGCTTATAATGTCATTGTGAGGTAATTCAGACAGGAAACATGCCATGCGCCCCTCACAGTTACTGGAATCGAACCGCGCCGCGATCAGAGACATCGCGGCCAGACATCGCGTGGCCGGCGTGCGCGTGTTCGGTTCCGTGGTGCACGGTACGGACATCGATGGCAGCGACCTTGATTTGTTGGTCGAGCCCACAGAACAGACCACGCTGCTCGATATCGGCAAGATTCAGTTCGAGTTGAGCGAATTGCTCGGGATCGATGTGGACGTACTCACCCCCGGCGCATTGCCCGAAACAATGCGGGACAAGGTCCTCGCCGAAGCGCAGCTTGTATGACAGCGGATGATGTTCTGCGTGTGCGAGACTATCTTGAGCATATCCGACTTGCTATTGCGCGGATCCGCCGTTATCTCGCCGGCTTGGACAGGAGTTCTTTCCTGGCCAGCGAGGAAAAGCAGGATGCGGTGATCCGGAATATCGAGATCATCGGCGAAGCTGCCCAGAGCATACGGCGACGTTATCCCGAATTTGCGGCGCGCCACCCGGAAATCCCATGGGGCGGCATCTACGGCATGAGAAACGCTATCGCACACGGATATTTCGCCGTGGACCTCGACGTGGTCTGGAAGACGGTATGCGAGGACCTGCCGATTCTGGCGGAGCAGGTTCGGGCATTGCACGACGCAGTTCAGAAAGACTCAAGCACTGGCGAGTGATCGCGAATTCTCAATGCTGCTTACCTTGAACCACCGCTCCCACTAAGACCTCGAGCAACTGCGCCACAACGCAGGTGGAGGCCCCGCACCAGGCGCCACAATCACCGGCAGCCTGCGCCGCACACGCCAGAAGACCTGGCTCGGCTTCAGGCGCCGGATGGTATGGAAGGAGAACAGCCACCGCCCGCCCATAGCCAAACTCACGCAGACGCCCTATCCATGCGGCTTTCCGGGACTTGCCAACGCGAATCGACTCGATCCGTTTCCGGGTCACGCGGCAATTTTTTCCTTCGCCGAAAAAGCGCGCTGCAGTTCCTGGCGCGTAGCGCCGGCGGCGAGAAAGGCGCGAATGATCAGATCGAACGAGACTGACGCGTCGCCGGCCTCGATCTTGGCAACACGAGACTGGCTCGAACCCATGCGCTCGGCCAGTTCAATCTGCGACATGCCGCGCTTCTTGCGCGTCAACTTCAACGCGTCAGCCAGCGAAAGCTTCAGTTCCACCAGCATCGCTTCCTCATCGCTCAGCTTGAGGAAATCCCGCGCATTGCCGACCTTCCAGCCGGCTGCACGCAGTTTCCTGAGTCTTTCTGCTTTCATCTAGCCTCCTGCAGCAGTCAAATCGACGTGAACATTCGCAGCCTTGCCCTGCAAATAGCAATCACGGAATTCGGTGTCTTCTGTGTAGTCGTTGCAAACACTTCGAGAATCACGACCGCATCCGCCGCGACGTGATCAACGATCCGCCAGGTCTTGGTCGCCTCCGGCACGCGCAGTTCGTGACATGCCTTGCCGATGCCGGACATTGGACGCGAGTGGGGGAGCCCGATCTTTTCGGATGGTAGCGTTCAGCCACCAAGCCCGCCGGGATCGGGGGCTTCAATCAGTATCCATGCGGCTCTCCGGACTATCGGTCATCGCGCAGGGTCGCAATCCGGTGCCTGAAAATGACTAGCCGCGCGCTTGCTCGGCCACCTCGATCACCACGCGCGACAGCTTCATTCCGTCCGCGAATTGATCCGGCGCGGTTGCTGTGTCAATACGGCGCCTGATAGCCATGGCATACCGCTACAGTCTATGCAGCGCGCCGCAATGGGGCCACCGGCGGGCGTGGCTTCTGCGATGCTTGCCACAAGTCCCACTTTGTTTGCCCGGAGAGCCAGGATTCGGGCGTGGTATTGGTGAGCAGGCCCAGTCGTATCGCCATGTCGGCGGAAATTGCCGATCGCGCGTTCAGAACGCGCGATAGCTGCACTCGAGACACCCCAATCTGGCGCGCGACGTTCTCGATAGTCATGCCCTCGGGAAGGAACTCCCGAAGCACTTCACCTGGATGCGGCGGATTATGCATTCGTCCCATAGCTGCTCCTAGTGATAGTCACGGTAATCCACCTCGATCGCATCCTGACCCTCGAATGCAAAGGTGAGCCGCATGTTCCCATCAACCCACACGGCCCAATGGCCTTTGAGATCGCCCTTGAGCGCGTGAAGCTTCCAGCCCGGTGCATCCATGTCCCCCGCCGCGGTCGCATCGTCCAAGCGCGACAGCATGAGCCTCAGGCGGGTCACATGCTGACTCTGGCGGAACCGCTACATCCCTTCCTTTGCAGCTAGCTGACTCGCCAACGATCCGATCTCGGCCCAGGGCACTACCTTGTATCCAAGCCGGGTCTGGGCTTTGTCCCCGCCATAGAGCAGCCAAGCCTTGCCGGAGTGTTCCTTCGCCATTTCCTGCCAGCGATCGAGCCCGCGAAAAAAATCGCTGGATACCGTTTGGCCTGCCTTGATCTCGACGGGCGCGAGCTTGTTGCCTTCCTCGATCAGCACATCAACTTCATTGCCCGAGCGGTCGCGCCAAAAATACAGGTTCGACTCCAGCCCCCGGTTATAGCGGGCTTTCAGCATTTCGCCGACCGCCCAAGTTTCGAATAGCGCGCCGCGCAGCGCATGGCTGCCCACTTGGGCCGCGGTCCGGATCCCGAGCAGCCAGCATGCCAGACCGGTATCGCAAAAGTACAACTTCGGCGTCTTGACCAGGCGCTTATCGAAATTTCTGTGGTGCGGTTGCAGCAGATGCACGATGTAGCTCGCTTCCAGCACTGACAACCACGCCTTTGCCGTGTTATGGCTTACGCCGCAGTCGCTGGCGAGCGCGGACAAATTGGTCAGTTGCCCGGTGCGGCCGGCGCACATCCTGACGAAACGCTGGAACGTGCTCAAATCCTGCACCTTGATCATCTGGCGCACATCGCGTTCGATATAAGTGCGCATGTAGTTGCCATACCAAGTCCCCGCCTGCTGGCGCCCATCGTAAAGCGGGGGATACAGACCGAGGAACAACAGTTCGGACAATGTCTTCGGCGCTATCTTTGCCGCCTGAAGCTCGCCGAGCGCAAAAGGCAGCAGGGGAATCAATGCAACGCGCCCAGCCAAGGACTGGGTAATTCCTGAGAGCAGATTGAACTGTTGCGATCCGGTGAGGACAAACTGCCCATTCTTCTTAGCCTGGTCCAGCCGTGTTTGCAGGTAAGAAAACAGCTCCGGGCAGCGTTGCACTTCATCGAGTATCGCCCCATCCGGATAAC